>JAICGY010000393.1 GCA_025922915.1 Candidatus Methylomirabilota bacterium
GCGGGCACGAACACGGGCCGGCACTCGATCTCGAGCTTGCCGGTGATGATCCGGGACACGTCGAGGATGTCTTCGATGAGCTGCGCCTGCAGCTTCGCGTTGCGGCCGATGATGCCGATGGCCTGGCGCACGCGCTCGAGGCCATCGAGCGCAACACGCGAGTCCAGATGGCGCTCATCGAGGACCTGCTCGACGTGTCCCGGATCATCACCGGCAAGCTGCGGCTGGACGTCGAGCCCGTCCAGGTGGGCTCGCTGGTGTCGACACCGGTGCAGGGCGCGCAGCGCACGGCCGACGAGCGGGGCGTCACCCTGGAGAGCCGCATCGAGGCCGACGTCCCCGTCCTCGCCGACGCGGCCCGGATCCACCAGGTGATCTCGAACCTCCTGTCCAACGCCCTGAAGTTCACGCCGGCCGGCGGGCGGGTGGAGCTGGTCGTGTCCTCCCTCGAGCAGTACGTGCAGATCGTGGTCATCGACACCGGACGGGGCATCGACCCGGCGTTCGTGCCGTACCTCTTCGAGCCGTTCCGGCAGGCCGACGTCGCGGGCCAGCGCTGGCGGGGCGGGCTCGGCCTCGGCCTGGCCATCGTGCGGCACATCGTGGAGCTGCACGGGGGCATGGTGCACGGGACGAGCGAGGGGATCGGGCGTGGAGCGCGCTTCACGGTGCTGCTGCCGCGGATGCATTCCGGGCGCTCGGAGCCGCTCCGGGTCGGCGGGCCGCAGGCCCACGTCAGCCTGACCGGCCTGCGCATCCTCCTCGTCGAGGACCACGACGACACCCGCGACCTCGTGAGCGCGGTGCTCCGCCAGGCGGGGGGGGCCGTCACCGCGGTGGCGGAGGCGCTCCAGGCGCTGGCCGCGCTCGACGCCCAGCCGTTCGACCTGCTGATCAGCGACATCGGGCTCGGCGACATGAACGGCTACGAGCTGATGCGGACGGTGCGCGAGCGGCCACCGTCCAGGGGCGGCGATGTCCGGGCCATCGCCCTGACCGCCTATGCCCGGGGCGACGACGAGCACGCGGCGCTGTCGGCCGGCTTCGACCGCCACGTGCCCAAGCCCGTCGATCCGGCCTTGCTCGCCCGGGTCGTGGCGACGGTGTCTCGCGGGCGCTAGGACGCGGGGCGCGCCGCCGGCGTTCGCAGCTCCTGCCTGACCAGCGCGGCGCCGGCGGCGAGCGCGTGCAGCTTGCCGCGGGCGGCGGCCCGGCTGCGCGGGACCAGGCCGCAGTCGGTGCAGGGGTAGAGGCGCTCGGGCGCGACGTGCGGGAGCACCCGCCGGATGCGCTCGGCGACCGTCTCGGGCGTCTCGACCTCCTCGGTGCCGACGTCGATGACGCCGGCCATCACGTCCTTCCCGTTCAGCGCGGCGACGACGGCGGGATCGACCGCCGATGCGGCGAGCTCCACCGAGACCTGGTGGATGTGTGAGCGGGCGAGGAGGGGCAGGGTCGTCCGGTAGTGGCCCCACTCGGTGTTCCGCGTCTTCCAGGCCAGGACCCGCGGGATCCCGTAGCCATAGCAAATGTGGACGGCGGTCGTCGCCTCCACGCCCTCGGCGCACCGCTCGAGCGCCTCCACCCCCCACGCCTCGACCTTGTCCACGTACACGTTGAAGGTCGGCTCGTCGAACTGCACGACGTCGGCGCCGGCCGCCGCGAGGTCCCGCGCCTCGGCGTTGAGCAGGGCCGCGAACCGCATGGCGAGGGTCTTCTCGTCCGTGCGCCCGTGCTCGTCCACCGTGCTGTCCACGATGGTGAGCGGGCCGGGGAGCGTCACCTTGATCGGCCGCCGCGTGTGCCGTCGTGCGAACCGGACGGCGTCGACGAGGACGGGGCGCGGTCGCGCCAGCTCCCCGACGATCCGGGGCACCTCGGTCTCCTTCGCGTAGCGCCCGCCCCGGCTCTGCCGGCGGCCCAGCCGCGCGAGGTCCACTCCGGTGAGCCCGGCCAGGAACCCCCAGATGTAGTGACGGCGCCGCTGCTCGCCGTCGGTGACGACGTCGATCCCGGTCTCGTCCTGGTCGGCGAGGGCCAGCCGCACCGCGTCGTCCTGTGCCTCGGCGAGCGAGTCGGGCGGCACGCGCCACGGCGCGAAGAGGATGCCGGGCTCCGCCAGCCAGACGGGCTTCGGGAGGCTGCCGGTGATCGTCGTCCTGAGCATCGGCGGTGCTAGGCGGCGCCCGGCGTCTCGAGCCGCCACGTGTCGCCGTGGCGGACGATCCGGCCGGCCGTCGGGTGATGGAAGTGGGTCCCGAGCACGGCGACCGGCCCGTCGGCGTAGCGCTCGCAGAAGGCCCGGCGCGTCTTCCGGGCCTGCTCCACGTCGCTGTCGAAGTGGCTGCCCCACTGCGGCTCGGCGATCTGCACGGGATGGTGCATGAGGTCCCCGGTGATCACGGCCTCCGCGCCGCCGGAGCGCAGCCGCACGCTCACGTGGCCCGGCGTGTGCCCGGGCGTGGGCTCCAGCCAGATCTCGTCGGAGATCCGGTGGTCCATCTCGACCAGGTCGGCGAGGCCGGCGTCCACGATCGGCGCCACGCTGTCCGCCATGACCCGTCTGGCCGCCTCGTCGCGCTCGGCCGACCAGTGCTCCCACTCGCGGCGCGCGAAGAGATGGCGGGCCCGCGGAAAGGTCGGCACCCAGCGGCCGGCCACGAGCCGCGTGTTCCACCCCACGTGGTCCACGTGCAGGTGCGTGCAGAGCACCAGGTCGATGGACTCCGGTGGGAAGCCGGCGGTCCGGAGGTCGTCCAGGAAGCCCGTGCGCAGCATGTGGAAGGGCGGGCGCCCGCCGCGGTCCTTGTCGTTGCCCACGCAGGTGTCGACGAGCGCGGTCAGGCCCGGTGCCTGCACGACGAACGTGTGGATGGATTGCAGGAAACGGCCCTGCTCGTCCAGGAAGCGCGGGGCGAGCCAGCCGCGGTGGCGCTCGACGGCCTCCGGCGCGGCGTCCGGCAGCAGCCAGGTCGGCCGCGTGGGGCCGGCCCGCTCGACGATGGTGGAGATCCGCAGGCGGCCGAGGGGCATCGGGGGCATGACCGAGACAGTAGGCGAGTCGTACCGAGCCCGTCAACGAGGGACGCGCGGTATCATCGTGGCGGCCCGATCCGCGCGAGGAAGGAGCCCGTGATGGCGAAGGTTGCGCCCGAGATCCGCATCGAGCCGAACCCGCGGCGGGTGGTGGTGACCGTCCACGGCCGCACGATCGCCGACACGCGCCGGGCCCTCGCCCTCGGTGTGCCGGGGATGCCCGCCGACCAGTACATCCCGCGCGAGGACGTCGACATGAGCGCGCTCCGCCGCACCACCCACCGGACGCACTGCCCGTACAAGGGCGATGCCGCGTACTACACGATCGAGGTGGCCGGCCGCGTGGCCGAGAATGCCGTGTGGACCTACGAGACGCCCCGCCCCGGGGTCGCGGCCA
>JAICGY010000394.1 GCA_025922915.1 Candidatus Methylomirabilota bacterium
CCGACGAGGGCGAGCAGCCAGGAACGGGCGCCGCGCTCGGCGGCGTCGTCGGGGCGGCCTTCGGCGCGCCGATCGGCGCGGCCCTGAGTCTCGTGATCCCGGGCGTCGGCCCGGTCGTCGCGTTCGGGATCCTCGGCGCGGCGCTGCTCGGCGCCGGCGGCGCGGCCGTGGGCGACGCCCTGGAGGACACGCTGGCGACCGGGTTGCCGCGTGACGAGCTGTTCCTCTACGAGGACGCGCTCCGCCAGGGGCGGGCCGTGGTGGTGGTCGCGGTCCCGGACGACGCCAGCGCGGCGGCCGCGCGCGAGATCCTCGATGCCGAGGGCGCCGAGCGCGTCGATGCCGCACGCGAGCGCTGGTGGATCGGCCTGCGCGACGGGGAAGCCGAGCGCTACGGCGCCACGTTCGCGCGCGACGAGGCCGCCTTCCGGCGCGGCTTCGAGGCGGCGCTCCATCCCGCGTGGCGAGGCGCGCACTGGGACGTCGCCGCGGGCGATCTGCGGGCGCGGTACGGCGCCGAGGTCGACGGGCCGGCCTTCCGGCGCGGCTGGGAGCGCGGCCAGGCCTACCTCGCCCAGCGCACGGAACCGAGCCGCCGCATCGCCTGATCAGCCGCCGCCGATCTCGTCAGTCCCGCCGCCCGGCCCGGCCGTCACCCAGCGCGCGGACGACCATCTCGCTCGTGATCGGCAGCTCCGTGAAGCGGTGGCCCGTGGCGTCGGCGACGGCGTTGGCCACCGCGGCCGCCGCCGCCACGACCGGGGGCTCGCCGACGCCCTTGGCTCCGAAGGGCCCGGCGTCGGACGGGAGCTCGAGGATCACCGTCTCGATGGGGGGCACCTGGTCGCTCGCCGGCAGCGCGTAGTCCATCAGCGTGCCGCTCTGCAGGTGACCGTCCTCGTCGTATGCCATCCGCTCCAGGAGCGCCCAGCCCACGCCCTGCGCCACGGCGCCCTGCATCTGCCCCTCCACGGCGGCGGGGTTCAGGGCGCGGCCGACGTCCTGCACGATGAGGTGATCGACGACCCGCACGCCGCCCGTCTCGGGCTCCACCTCGACCTCGGCGAGATGCGCCGCGAACCCGGGCGCGCGGGCGGTGATGGCGGTGGCGCCCCGACCGAGGATCGGCTCGTAACGGCCGCCGAACTCCATCGACAGCCGGGCGATCCGGCCGAGGCCGATGCCCCGGTCGGGCATGCCGCGCACGCGGACCTCGCCGTCGGCGACCTCCAGGTCCTCGACCGCGGCCTCCAGCTCCGCGGCGGCGATGGCGAGCATCTGGCGGCGCGCGTCCTCGGCGGCCTTCTGGACGGCGGCGCCGACGGTGTACGTGATCTTGCTCCCGCCGCTCGCGCCCGCGTAGGGGGCGGCCTCGCTGTCGGCGTTCACGACCCGCACGCGCTCGACCTCCAGGCCGAAGGCGGCCGCGGCGATCTGGGCGAAGCCGGTGTTCGTGCCGCTCATGTCCACGGAGCCCACCACGACGGTGAGGCTGCCGTCGTGGTCGACCCGGCACACCGCGCTCGCCGGCTCGACACCGCCGACCCACCCGCCGACCGCGATGCCGACGCCGCGGTGCGCGGTGGGCGCGGGCCGGGCCGTCCGGCGCCGGCCGAGCTCCTCCAGGCAGGCGCGCAAACCCATGGGCGGCCACGGCCGGCCGTTCGGCATCGGATCGCCCTCGCCCGCGGCGTTGCGCAGCCGCAGGTCGAGGGGATCCATCCCGAGCGCGTGGGCGAGCTCGTCCATCTGGGACTCGATGGCGTAGGTGGCCTGCACGGCGCCCGGCGCGCGGTAGGCGCCCGAGCCCGGCTTGTGCGTGAGCACCTCCCAGCCGCGGATCTCCAGGTGCGGGACACGGTAGTAGGCGCCGACCAGCAAGCAGGCGATGCTCAGGGGCGCCCCGGGGAAGGCCCCGGCGTCGAGCACGACCCGGGCGCGCAGCGCGGTGAGGGTGCCGTCGCGCCGCGCCCCCGTCGTCAGCTCCATGATCGCCTGCGGTGCAGGCGTCGTCGCCAGGAACTCCTCGCTGCGCGTCATGACCACCGCCACCGGGCGGCGCACCGCCACGGCGAGCGCGGCGGCCAGGGGCTCGACCAGGACGAACTTGCCGCCGAAGCCGCCGCCGAGCGGCATCGCCACGACGCGGACGCGATGCTCGGCCATGCCGAGGGCCTGCGCGACCTGCGTGCGGGTGAAGAAGAGCGCCTGGGTGCTGGTCCACACCGTCACCTGCCCGATCGGATCGAGCGCGGCGACCGCGGCCCGCGGCTCGAGGTACCCCTGGTGCACGATCGGCGTGCGATAGCGGCGCTCGAGCACGACGTCGACCTCGCGGAGCCCGGCCTCCACGTCCCCGCGCGTGAACGCCACCGTGCTCGCGACGTTCGGCGCCTGGTCCTCGGCTCGTGCGCCGGCGCCCGGCTCGGCGCCGTGCATCGCCAGCTCCTCGTCCTTCTCCTCCCGCACGTGTTCGCGCACGCGCGGGGCGTCGGGGCGCATCGCCGCCAGCGGGTCGCTCACGACGGGCAGCGGCTCGTACTCCACGCGCACGAGCGCGGCGGCGTCCTCCGCGATCGCCTCGGTCTCCGCGACGACGGCGACGACCGGGTGGCCGTCGAACACGACGCGGCCCAGCGCCAGGGGCGCCCGGTTGCGCTCGGCCGCATCGGGGGAGGGGATCGGAAGGTCCTGGCCCGTGAAGACGCCGAGCACGCCCGGCACGCCGCGCGCGGCGGCGGCGTCGATCCGCACGATGCGCGCATGGGCGTGCGGGCTCAGCACGAGCCGCGCGTGGGCGAGCCCCGGCGGCCGGAGATCGCCGGCGTAGCGCGTCACGCCCGTCACCTTCTCGCCCCCGTCCACGCGGGGCAGCGAACGGCCGATCACGGCGGAGTCGGGCACGGACACGCCTCCTGCGCGGTTTGTGGCGGACGGCGTTCAGTGTATGGTCGGCCGATGCGATGGACGACCCGGCCGGTCAGGCCGCCCTGCGGCCCTTCGTCCCCGACTCACCCTTGCGCCGCTTCGTCTTGTTCACGATCCGCGCCGCCACCTCCTTCTGCCTCCCCTTGTAGCGGCCTTCCTTCTTGATCGAGCTCAGCACCTTCTTGTACTGACGCTTGCGCTTGGGCTTCTTCACGCCTCGCGGTGGCATCGCGGTCTCCTCTCCGGGCTCGCCGCCCACGCCGATGGCTACAAGCGACGTGCCAGCGGGCCGGCTCATCCTGCTCGCCTGCGCCACCGCGGGCGCGAACACCGTCTCGCTTGGCGCGTTTCCCGCGCTTCTGCCCGACCTCGGCCGTGCCGCCGCCCTGGCCGACTGGCAGCTGGGCGCCGTCGCGGGCGCGTTCGGGTTCGCGCGCATGGTGGCGGACATCCCCGTCGG
>JAICGY010000395.1 GCA_025922915.1 Candidatus Methylomirabilota bacterium
CCTGTACGCGCGGCCGGAGGCCATCCAGCATCAATGGCGGGCGCTGGACCTTCTCGCCGCGCTGCCGACGACCCCGGCTCGCCAGTGCACGTTCGTCGACGCGGTGCTCCACCTGCTGCGGCTGCCGGGCTGGTCGCGGACGGCCGCCGAGCGCCGGCGCGGCCGCGAGCTGCTCGACCAAGCGCTGCGCGTCGCCCGCGAGCTCGAGGACGACGAGAAGCTGGCCGAAGCCGAGTCCTTCACCGGGGTCATGACCGGGGACGAGACACAATTCGGGCGGGCGCTCGCCCGGGCGCGCCATCCTCGCGCGCAGGCCATGGTCGCCAGCCTCTACCACCTCTTCCTGGGCGGCGCCGGCCGATACGTCGATGCGCTGGTCCAGGTCCGGCGTGCCATCGAGCTCTACGGCGCGGCGGCTGCGAAGTTCGAGCAGGCCCTGGAGATCAACTTCGGCGGGCGCTGCTGGGCCGCGCGCGCGGGGCGGCTCGAGGAATCGCTGACGTACGCCGTCCGGCTCCGGCAGATGGCGAGCGAGCTCGACGACGCCCGGCTCCGGTCACTGCGCGCGATGGCCGCGGAGCCCTACGTGTACCTGGGGCAGTGGGAGGAGGTCGTCCGGGTGGCGGAGGAGAGCCTCCCGATCGCCTGGGAGATCGGCGAGCACCCCGTCGTCATGTTCGTCTCGGCCTGGCTGGGGCTGGCCTATCTGAAGCTGGGCCGTCGCGACGACGCGCGCCGCGTGCTGGATCGGGCGCTGGGGTGGGGCGTGACCCGGGTCGGCGTCACGGTATTCGCGAGCGTGTACATCACGATCGTCCGGGCGCTGGTCCACCTGGCCGACGGCGAGACGTCGCAGGCGCTCGACGTCGCGCGGGGGGCCCTGGACGTCGCCGACCGCAACCACTACGCGATGGAGCAGGGCGCCGCCCACCGCGCGCTCGGCCAGGCGCAGGAGCACGCCGGCCAGCGCGAGGAGGCCGAGGCGAGCTATCGCCGCAGCCTGGACGTCCTCGAGAGCATCCAGTCGCTGCCCGAGCTCGCCCAGAGCCTGCTCGCGCTCGGACGGTTCATGCTGCCGACCGACCCGAGTGAGGGCCGGCGGCTCGTCGAGCGCGCGCGCACGATCTTCGACGAGATCGGGGCCACGGGCTGGTCGGCCGAGGCGACGGCCGTGCTCGACCGGCCGTAGCCGCGCTCAGCAGCAGCCGCCGGCGCCGCCCGCGATCTTGCGGGGCTCGATCAGCTCCACCCGCACGTCGTCCGGCGCCCGCATGAACGCGATCCGCGGGCCGTCGGGGACCTGGATGGGCCCTTCCAGCAGGCGCGCGCCGAGCCCCTCGAGCCGCGCGATGTCGGCCTCGAGGTTCTCGGAGTCGAAGCCGAAGTGCTCGAGGCCGTGGTGGGCGCTCGCGTCCCCGGGGCCCAGCGTCTCGCCCGTGCGGGCGCCCGAGATGTTCACCATCATGCCGCCGTCCTCGCTCTTGCACCGGACGAAGCGGTCGCCGAACACGCGCACGTCGTCGCTCACGATGCTGAAGTTGAACGCCTTCGCGTACCACTCCGCGGTCTTCCGCGGATCGGGCGCCTTCAGGTGGATGTGGTTGATCCGGTAGGCCATGGGACCTCCCCCGGGTCGACGCGCCTGCTGACGCGGCCGCCCTGGATGTGGTTGTTGCAGTAGCCCTTGGATTGATTGCGCCCGGCGTCGCCCGCCACCAGGATGCCGATCCGGTCCGGCTCCACGAACACCGGCACGCGCCGCTCCGGGTCGTCGCCGGCGGCGTAGGCGGCCGGCAGCACGCCGTCCTTGACGTGGCGGGCGAGGCTGAAGGTCGTGGTGCCCAGGTGCCAGGCGTACTTCTCGGCGTCGCCGGCCGCGATGGTGACGTGCTCGTGCAGGTGCCGGCGCAGGTCGGCCTTCGTCCAGCCGTCGGCGGCGATCACCTTCGCGATGCTGGGGCCGAGGACGAGCAGCGGCTGCCAGCGCGCGTACTTCATGCCCGTGAAGGACCAGTAGGCGCACTCGGCGCCGAAGACCTCGGTGATGACGCCGACGTGGTCGAGCGCGTGCGTGCCGCCGGTGTAGATCGGCGGGCTCACGCTCACCACGCTCTGCACCGTCACGACGCTCTCCTCGCGCGAGAACCCCTGGTCCTCGCCGAAGGTGGGCCAGCCCAGCTCGACCGCGGCCGCCTCGTCCTCGGCGAGGGCCACGTGGAAGCCGCCGGCGATGCTGCCCTTGTCGCCGGCTCCGGGCGGGATGCGCAGCCCGGCGACGTTGCGGAGATAGAGCCGCAGGAAGCGGCCCAGGCTCGTGTTCGCCTGCCGGCCCACGCGCAGGACGCCCTGGCCGTGGTTCAGGTCGAGGGCGCGGGCGATCGGGCCGCTGACGATGACCAGGGACTCCCAGCCGGGCGTGGAGCCCGCGTCCTGCACGCGGAACGCCGGCTCGGCGATGGCCTCCACGATGGCGACGAGCAGCGGCATGTACTCGGGCCGGCAGCCGGCCATGACGCCGTTGACGGCGACGCTCCACACCGTGGCGGCGCGATTCTCGGGCAGGAGGCAACCGAGCACCTGCTCCGGCGCCCGCCGCGTCCGCGCCAGGAACCGCTCGACCCGCTCGCGCGTCGGGGGGATGACGGGCAGTCCGTCCGACCAGAGCTGCCGGTGGAAGTGCTCCTGGACCTCGTCGAGCGTGCCCCGGAAGACGACGTCGCGCGGCGCCGGCTCCGCGGCGGTCGTGGCGGTGGACGCCACCGGTCGGGCGAGGCCGTCGACGATCTGCGGCATCAGCCCCGCGATCTTCGCCCGGACCGCCTCGGGCCCGTCGGTCATCGGCACGCCGGGGTACTCGGCGATGGGCAGGTCCGGCATGCCGACGCCCGTGGCCACGACGGCGGCCTGGGCCCGGAAGGGCGTCGTGACGAGGGAGACGCTCGCGATGCCCGCCCGCTCCGCGATCGCCGCTGCCCGCAGCACGGCGGGCGTGCAGCTGCCTCAGGCGCCGACGGCGGAGACCACCGCGTCGCAGCCGTGCCGGCGCAGCAGCGCGGGAAGGGTCGCGGCCAGCTCGGCCTCGTCGCGCCCGTGGATGTTGCCGATCGCCTCGTAGTCGACGAAGCGCACCCCGGGATAGCGTCGGGCGAGGGCCTCCCGGATGAGCGGGAAGATCTCCTCGCCCTTGAACAGGTAGTCCCACAGCTCGCCGACCGTCTTGCCCGAGAGGTCCGGCACGCGCGGGGCGAGGGCGGTGGGCGCCGCCGTGACGGGCGCCAGGGGCCACACCACCTCGTACACCGGCTCGTTCATGGGCCGTCCCTCTCTCGGAGCTGAGTGATGGCGGGCGCAGGCCGCGAAGTGGCGCGACTGTAGGGCGCCGGGCCG
>JAICGY010000396.1 GCA_025922915.1 Candidatus Methylomirabilota bacterium
CTCGTGCCGGAGGTGGACGAGGTGATCGCCTACGAGGCGCCGTGGATGAAGGCCTCGCGGCCGCGCCCGGACGCGACCACGGAGCACGCCATGGTCGCGCGCCTGCGCGAGGGCCGGTTCGATGCCGCCGCTGTCTTCACGGTGTACAGCCAGAGCCCGCTGCCCGCCGCGGTCCTCTGCTTCCTGGCCGGCATTCCGCGGCGGCTCGCGCACTGTCGAGAGAACCCGTACCTGCTCCTGACGGACTGGGTGGCGGAGCGCGAGCCGATCCACCTCCTGCGGCACGAGGTGCGACGGCAGCTCGATCTCGTCGCGACCGTGGGCGCGGCGGCCGTCGACGAGCGGCTCTCGCTGGCGGTCCCGGTCGAGGCCCAGCGCCGCGCCGACGCGCTGCTGGACCGGCTGGGCCTCGGTTCCGGCGAGGGCTGGGTGGCGATCCACCCGGGCGGAAGCGCGCCCTCGCGGCGCTATCCGCCGGAGGCGTTCGCGCAGGTGGTGCGCGGCCTCGACGCCGCCGGTCTGCGGGTGGTGCTGACCGGGACCGCGACCGAGCGCGGTCTCGTCCGGGACATCCAGCGCGCGGCGGGGGTGCGCTCGTACTCGCTCGCCGGCCGCCTCGACCTCGCCGACCTCGCGGCGCTCCTGGCCCGCGCCCCCGTGCTGGTGAGCAACAACACGGCGCCGGTGCACGTGGCGGCCGCCGTCGGCACGCCGGTGGTGGATCTCTACGCGCTCACCAACCCGCAGCACACCCCGTGGGGGGTGCCGCACCGGGTGCTCTCCCACGACGTGCCGTGCAAGTACTGCTACAAGAGCGTGTGTCCCCAGGTTCACCACGACTGCCTGCGGCGCATCGCGGCGAAGGACGTCGTGGACGCGGCGCTCGACCTGCTCGGGCAGAGGGCGCTGGCGTGAGGCGCGCAGTGGGCGCGCTGTACGGCTTTCTCGGTGGCGCCAGCGGCGCGGGCTGCATGACCGCCATCCGCCTCGCCGCCCGGCGCGCCGGGATCATCGACCTGACCCCACCCCAGGCGGTCCAGGAGTGGGTCGCGCAGCGCACGCGCCTGCGTGGCGGGCCCGCCACCCACCACCTGCTGGACCACCTGATCCACCTCGCCGTCGGGGTCGGCGGCGGCGCGCTCTACGGTGCGCTCTCGAGCGCGCGCCCGCACGTCCGGCTCACGGGCGGCGCCGTCTTCGGGCTCGGCGTGTGGCTCGGGGCCTTCGGGCTCGTGGTGCCCGGTCTCGGCATCGCGCGCCCCCTGTGGCGCTCGCGGGCCGGCGAGAACGGCGTCAACGTCCTGGCTCACCTCGTCTGGGGCACCGTCACGGCGCTGGTGATCGATCAGCTGTCGCGCCAGCACGAGCATGGACCGTCGTCGGACACGACCCGGAAGACGCAGCGGATCGGCTGAGCGGCGCGCCCGACGCCCCGGTCAGAGGAACCGCCGGTTCCTCCGCTCGTCGGGCACGTCGAGGCCGAGCGCCCGCAGCTTGCCGTCGACGTAGCCCTTGTAGGCCGCCCGGATCTCGGCATTGCCGACGGACTTCAGCCCCCACTGGATGAACCGCGGCGCGTTCGGCGAGTCGGAGCGGCCGAACATGTCGAGCGCGGCGGGGTACCACTTGGCCAGCAGCGCCTGCGCGAGGGCGCGGCCGCGCCGGTCCTCGCAGATGCTCTGGAGGAAGTGGTAGCCCATCTCCGAGTGCCCCAGCTCGTCGCGCTCGATGGTCGCCGCCATCCGGGCGAGCGGCGCATAGCTCGACTCGCGCCAGTCGCGGGCGTGGAAGGCGCCGTTCAGGTCCACCAGGAAGTGGAAGAAGGCGTCGTCGGCCCAGGACTCGCGCGGCAGGTGGAACGTGTAGTGCGCGTACGGGGCGTCGCGCAGGGCGAAGTCCGGGTCGAGCCCGACGGCGAGGCGGTGGAACAGGATCGCGTGCTTCAGCTCCTCGGCGAGGTATTCCGCCTTCAGCAGCCGCGCCTCGGCGGTCGGGAAGAGCGTCTCGGCGAGGTCGAGGCACGTCGCCATGAAGCCGAGGAAGCTCTTGTTGCCCGCACGCTCGCCCTCGTGCCGGAGCATCTTGACGAGCAGCGCCCGGTACTCGTCGGGCAGCGGGTCGCCCTCGTCGAAGCGGTGCGCCGGGCGCGCCACCCGGCACTCGAGCCGGGGCAGGGGATCCCCCGCCGCGTACAGGCGACGCCAGAACGGCCACAGCCCGCGGGGGCGCTCCTCGGTGGCCGGCGCGGGCTCGATCATCCGCCGGCGCCCGCCTGTGCCGTCGCCCAGCGTGCGGGCGCGAGGGCGCGCGTGGCCTCGCGCTGATGACCGCAGTCGCAGCCGAGCAGGCCGGTCGCGTAGAGGTCGAACTGCTGGTCGACGAGCGCCGCCGCCATGTCGGGGAGCAGACGATCGCCGACGTTGCCCAGGACTTGGTCGCACGCCGCGCAGCGCAGACGGTAGTACGTGCCGTACGCCGCCGGCTGGTCGAGCCGGATCCCCACCGCCGCGTACGCGCGGCGGATCTCGTCGACGATGTCCGCCATCCGATCTCCTGGCGGCTCCCAGTGTACGCCGGACCCCCCGGCGGCGGCTTCCCCGGTTGGGTAAACTTGTCTCCGCCACGTTCTGGCACCCGGCTTGTATGTCGGGCCGTGATGAACATCTTGCCGTGACCAACTGCCGGGAGGTCGAATCATGAACAGATTGGCAGGTCTCGTGCTAGTCGCCGTCCTCGCCGCCGGCTGCGCCACCACCACCACGACAGCCGCTACCCCGCCGCCCGGCCAGCAGGTGTACGTCGGCGAGGTCTGGGGCTGGGACGAGCAGGCGTCGACCGTCACGCTCATGCAGACCGGCAAGCGAGTGCACGTGAAGGTCTCGCCGGACCAGATGCGCACGCTCCGCCTCCACCAGACCGCGCGGGTCGTCGGCGTGCCGGCGCCGCCCGCGGACGTGGTCGTCACGCGTCCGGCGCGTCCGATGCGGCCGGTGCCGCGCGGCGCCGCCGAGCAGGTCGAGCTGTCCGGAACCGTGGCGGCCGTCGATCCCTCCGGGCGGCTCTCGATCACAACCGATCGAGGCCCGCTGCACATCTGGGTGGCGGAGGGCGCCCAGCAGCGCTTCCCGAAGGGCGCCCCCACGCAGGTAGTGGCGATCGTCCAGCCGGTCGACATGGTCCCCGCTACCGACGGCTCCGCCGCGCCCGACGTCGCGGCGTCGGTCGCGGGGCAGCCCCAGGTCGGTGACCACGCGGTGGTCACGGGGCGGATCATCGGCGTCAACCCCGAGGGCCTGCTGACGGTCGAGTCTCCGACCGGGCCGATCCAGATCTGGGTGCGCGACGCCAGCCGCTACCGCGTCGGCGAC
>JAICGY010000397.1 GCA_025922915.1 Candidatus Methylomirabilota bacterium
TCCACGCCCGGGCCCTTGCCGTACCACATGCCGAGCACGCCGTCGTACTTCGGCTGGGGGAACAGGTTGGCCAGCTGGCTGCCGTAGATCGCGGTCGCGCCGAGGTCCTCGTTGACGCCGGACAGGAAGACGACGTGGTGCTCGCGCAGCAGGTCCGGGTTGCGCTCGAGCGTGAGGTCCAGGCCACCCAGCGGCGAGCCGCGGTACCCGGAGATCAGCGTGGCCGTGCGGAGGCCGCGGCGGGCGTCGGCGCGGTGCTGGTCGAGCGGGAGCCGGACCAGGGCCTGGATGCCCGAGAGAAAGATCAGCCCCGTCTGCTGGCGGTACTTCGCGTCGAGCGAGAAGTCACGCGTGATCGACATGGGTCCTCCGGCCGCATCTTCCCGCGATTTCTGCCCGTATGATACGGGGCGCGCGTGACCGGCGCAAACCTCGCGAACGTACCCGGATGGAGAGCGACCATGGGCATCGAGCTGGCGGTGATGATCGAGGGACAGGAGGGGCTGACGTGGGCGCGCTGGGAGCGGCTGGCCCGCACGGCCGAGGACGCCGGCTACGACGGGCTCTTCCGCTCCGATCACCTGACCGGGCTGTTCGGCGAGCCGCAGCGCGCCTCGCTCGACACCTGGGCCTCGCTGACGTGGCTGGCCACCCACACCCGCCGGCTGCGGTTCGGCCCGCTCGTCTGCCCGATGACGTTCTACCACCCCGCCCTGCTCGCCCGGCGGGCGGCGGCCGTCGCCGAGCTGTCGGGCGGCCGCCTGGACCTGGGCATCGGGGCCGGGTGGCACGAGGGCGAGCACGCGATGTTCGGGATCCCGTTCCCGTCCCTGCCGGAGCGCATGGACCGCTTCGAGTGCGGGACGCGCGTGATCCGAGCGCTCTGGGAGGGGCGGCCCGTCACGCTCGAGCAGCCCCACTTCCCGCTGCGCGAGGCGCAGTCCCATCCGCGCCCGCCCGGGGGCCGGGTGCCTCTCGTCATCGGCGGCCGCGGCGAGCGCCGGACACTGCGCGTGGTCGCCGAGCACGCCGACGAGTGGAACGTGACGCGCGTGACGCGCGAGGAGTACGCGGCCAAGGCCGGGGTCCTGGCCACCCACTGCAAGGCCGTCGGGCGCGACCCCGCCACCATCCGCCGCTCGCTCATGGTCCCGGTCGTGACGGGAACGACGCCGGCCGAGGTCGAGCGGCGGCGGGTCCGCGCGCAGGCGCTGTTCCCGCGCGTGCCCCCCGATGCCGCCGGCTGGCGCGCCGCCGGCCTGCTCCACGGGGTCCTCGACGAGGTCGGCGAGGAGCTGTCCCGCTGGGAAGCCGCGGGCATCTCGCGCGTCATGCTGCAGATCCTCGACATGGAGGACCTGCCCCTCGTCACCCTCCTCCCCCGCGCTGCCGGCCGATAGACGGCCTGCCCGCTCGACGAGATGGACGGAGGGGTGAGGACGTGAGTCCGGACGCGGGGGCTAGTCGACGCGGACGAAGGCGTAGCCCAGCGACGCCAGCTGCGTCTTGACGTCGCTCGGCGCCCGCCGCTGGGCCTGGCGCCGCTCGTCGCCCGGCGGCTCACCGCCGGGCGCGTCCCGCCGGCGCTCGGCGTGGCGGCGGTCGAGGAGGACCGTCACGTCGGCCTCGCTCGCGAACTCCCGCGCGAGGTAGGCGAAGAGGTCCGGTTGCAGGCGGGACACGATGAAGAGGTGGCGCGCCATCGACCTTTTTCTTCTACTCGATGGCGCGCGCGTCCGTCAACGCCGGCGCAGCCGGGCGAGGACGCGCGCGGCGGCGCGCACGTCGCGCCCGGGACGGCGGGCGGGGCCGCGGCGCGGGCGCTCCTCGTCCTCGTCCTCGTCGTCCCCGCCGGGCGTGTCGGCGGGCGCCGTCCCGGCCGTCGCCGCCGCCAGGAAGGCCTCGACGTCGACCGCGACGGCCCCGGCGCGCCGGGCGCCCGTGTGGACCGCCCGGTCGGAGCTCACGACCACCGCCTGCTCGCGGAGGGACGCGGCCAGCCGCCGCAGCACGTCGTCCGCCGTCTCGGGCGGGCGGGAGAAGATGGTCCGGACCCGGCCGCCGCTCGGGGCGCCGCCTCCGGGGCGGGCGCCGTCGAAGACGGCGACGAACGTCTCGCCCGTCTCGCGCGCCAGCCGGGCGAGCAGTGCCAGCAGCGCGGCACGTCCGGCGGCCAGCCCGGCCGCCTCGTGGGACCGCAGATCGGGATCGCGCCGGATGACGTTGTAGCCGTCGATCAGCCACTGCACGCCGGCGGGGGCGCGCTCAGCCCGCCAGGTCCTTGCGTGCGAGCTGCGCGCCGGCGCCGAGGGCGGCGAGCTTCGCGCGCGCGGTCTTCCGGGCCAGCGGGACCATGCCGCAGTTCGTGCACGGGAAGAGCCGGGCGGGCTCCACCCAGCGCTGCGCTTCCCGGATGGTGGCCGCCACCTGCTCCGGCGTCTCGACCGAGGAGGTCGCCACGTCGACGACGCCCACCAGCACGTCCTTGCCCGCGAGCAGCCCGAGGAGGTCGAGCGGCACCCGGGAGCCGGCGCACTCGACGGAGACCTGCCCGATGCGGCTGCCGGCGAGGACCGGGAAGATGCGCTCGTACTGACGCCACTCCCCGCCGAGCGTCTGCTTCCACTCGACGTTGGCCGGGATGCCGTAGCCGTAGCAGATGTGCACGGCCGTCGTGCAGCGGAGGCCGTCGATCGCGGCGTGCAGCGCCTCCACGCCCCAGGAGGCCACCTCGTCCAGATAGACGTTGAAGGCCGGCTCGTCCAGCTGGAGCACGTCCAGCCCGGCCGCGACGAGCTCGCGCGCCTCCTCGTTGATGACACGGGCGAACGCCATCGCGAGGCGGGCACGGTCCCGGTAGTGCTCGTCGGCCAGCGTGTCGACGATCGTCATCGGGCCGGGGATCGTGAACTTGAGCGGCCGGTCCGTGTGCGCGCGCGCCCAGCGGACCTCGTCGAGGTGGATCGGGCGGGGGCGGGCGATGGGCCCGGTGACCGTCGGCACCTCGGCCCGGTAGCGGTCGGCGCGGATGCCGATCGTGACCCGGCGACCGACGTCGACGCCCTCCAGGCGCTCGAGGAAGCCGTGGACGAAGTGCTGACGCGATTGCTCGCCGTCGGTGACGATGTCGATGCCCGCGGCCTCCTGCTCCTTCAGCGCGACGAGCACGGCGTCGCGCTGGGCCTCCGCGAGCCGCTCCGCGGGTACGCGCCACGGGGCCCAGAGCCGCTCGGGCTCGGCGAGCCAGGACGGCTTCGGCAGGCTGCCGGTGATGGTGGTGCGCAGCATGGCGACGACACGCTAGGCGGGGGCCGGCACGGAGTCAAGGGGCTGCGCGGGCCGGCTATGATGGCGGCCTGATGCGGA
>JAICGY010000398.1 GCA_025922915.1 Candidatus Methylomirabilota bacterium
CCGGCCTCGTGCTGATGGTCCTCGGGTTCGGCGCCCTCCAGCTCACCCTCGACTGGGGCGAGCGCGAGGACTGGCTCGACTCCGGGCTCATCGTCGCGCTCGGCACGCTCGCCATCGTGGCCATGGCCGGCTTCGTGTGGCGCGAGCTGACGACCCGCGACCCGATCCTCGATCTGTCCGTGTTCGCCGACCGGAACTTCGCCCTCGGCACGGTCTTCATCTCCTCGGCGATCTTCTGCTTCTACGGCAGCATGGTGCTGCTCGCGCTGTACACGCAGAAGCTCATGGGCTACGACGCGTGGACGTCGGGGGCCGTCCTCGCCCCGGGCGGGGTCGGCAACCTGATCTCGCTGCTCGTGGCGGGGCGGCTGGTGGCGCGGGTCGACCAGCGCGGGCTGCTGGTCCTCGGCTGCCTCCTCAACGCGTATGCGCTGTCCGCGATGTCGCAGCTGTCGCTCGGCATGGACTACTGGGCGCTGGCGTGGCCCCGCTTCGTCCAGGGGCTGGGCATGGGCTTCGTCTTCCTGCCCCTCACCACGCTCGCGATCTCGAGCATCCGCCGCGACCGCCTGCCCAACGCCACCGCGGCCTTCAACCTCATCCGCAACATCGGGGGGTCGATCGGCGTCGCCGTCGCCACCACCCTGCTCGCGCGGCGCAGCCAGGTCCACCAGTCGATCCTGGTCGGGCACATCGACGTCTGGGACGCCGAGACGACGGAGCGGCTGGCGCGCTGGGCCGCGCACTTCGCCGCCCAGGGGGCCGACGCGTTCACCGCGCGCGAGCGCGCGCTCGTGATGCTCTACCGGGAGACGGTCGGGCAGGCCCAGGTGCTCGCCTACAGCGACGAGTTCCGCCTCTACTCCTGGCTCTTCCTGGCGATGCTGGCGGTCATCCCGTTCATGCGCCGGATCCACGCCCAGCCCGCCGCGCCGGCGGCCCAGCGCGTCGAGGGCTTGCGGCCGGCCGACGAGGCGCGGCCGCACGCGGTCGCCGCCGACTGAGAGCGCGGCGCGCCGGCGGCCCGAGCGGGTCAGGCGAGCTCGCGGGCGTCCAGGCGCCCGTCGCCGTGCAGGCGGGCGAAGGTGTGCAGCGTGCGGCGCACGCCGTCGACCAGCGGAGTGGGCGGCGCCGGGCCCAGCTCCCGCTGGAACCGCGTGTCGTCGAGGGTGTCGGGAAAGGGCATCGGCTCGCCGCCGTGGCGGAGCCGCCCCTTGGCCGCCGGCCAGGCCGTCTCGATCGTCCGCACGACCTCCGCCATCGTCACCGCGGCGCCGTGGAGATTGTAGACGCGCGCCCGGTCCAGGGTGGACCGCGCGGCCCGCAGCAGGGCGCGCGCGACGTCCTCCACGTACACGAGGTCGGTCGCTCCGCCCGCCCGGATGTGGAACGGGCGACCGAGCACTGCAGCCTTCATCGCGAGCGTCGGATCGGCGGTGAGGCCGGCGTCGCGCCCCGGGCCGTACACGGCGAGCGGGCGGAAGCCCAGGGACGGGATGCGGTGCTCGTCCCAGTAGACGCGCGCCAGTTCCTCGCCGGCCACCTTGTAAACGCCGTAGTGGGTGGCGGGGCGCGTGGGCGCGTCCTCCCGCACGGGACCCGGCGGGTAGAACCCCGGCGGGCCGAAGACCGCCGCCGACGACACGTAGACGACGCGCTCGACCTGCGGGCCGGCGGCGCGGGCCGCCTCGAACACGCTCGCCGCGCCCACCACGTTCACGAGCGCGCCGCGCGCCGGGTCCTGCCGGCACCCGGGCACCTGCCAGGCGGCGAGGTGGATGATCCGCGTGACGCCGTGCGCCTTCACGAGCGCGACCACGGCGTCACGGTCGGCGATGTCGCCGCGCACCAGACTCACCCGGTCGACCACGTCGTCCCCGCAGATCATCCGCAGCCGCCAGGGGTCGTCGTCGAGGTCGAGCACCACGGGGCGCTCGCCGTCGGCGAGGAGCGCGCGCACCACCCAGGAGCCGATGCAGCCGAGCCCGCCGGTGACGAGCGTGGTCACGAGCCGGAACCATAGCACACGCGGCGAGGCCGGGCGGACGCCCGGCCTCGTGCCGGCCTCCCGGAAGTAGTAGAATCCGGCGTCCGAGACCGAAAGGAGATCTGCGCTCGATGTCCACCGACACGCGTCCCCTCGTCGTCCTCGCCGGCCCGATCCACCCCCTGGGCCACGCCAACCTCGAGCGCGAGGCGCGCGTGGTCGTGTGCGAGGACGAGACCGAGGACGGGTTCCTGAAGGTCGCGGCCGAGGCCGACGGGCTGCTGTTCCGCGTCCGCCCGCGCTGCACCGAGAGCCTGATGGCGGCGTGCAAGCGGCTCAAGGTGGTCGGCCGGCACGGCGTCGGGCTCGACACCGTCGACATCCCGGCCGCCACGCGCCTCGGGGTCGCGGTCGTCCACGCGCCGGGATCGAACTCGCAGGCCGTCGCCGAGCACGCGCTGATGCTCATGCTGGCCTGCGTGAAGCGCACGCGGCAGATCGACCGCATGACGCGGGCGGGCGACTGGAGCGCCCGCCGCGACGTGCGCAACACGGAGCTCGGCGGCAAGACGCTGGGCATCGTCGGCGTCGGCAACGTCGGGCGCCGGGTGGCCCGGTTCTGCGCCGCCCTCGGCATGCGCGTGCTGGGCTACGATCCCTACGTGCCCGCCGACGAGCTGCGCCGTCGCGGCGTGGAGCCGGTCCCGAGCCTGGAGACGCTGCTGCCGCAGGTCGACGTGCTGACCTGCCACACGCCGCTCACGCCGGAGACGCGCGGGATGATCAACCCGCGGACGCTGGGTCTCATGAAGCGCGGCGCGATCCTGATCAACACCTCCCGGGGGCCCGTGCAGCAGGAGGAAGCGCTCTTCGAGGCGCTGACCCGGGGGCACCTGGCCGCGGCCGGGCTCGACGTCTTCGAGCAGGAGCCGGCGCCCACCGACAGCAAGCTCTTCAACCTCGACAACGTCGTCTGCTCGACGCACGTGGCCGGGGTCACCGTGGAGGCGACCGAGACGGCGACGCTGCAGGTCACGGGCGAGATCCTCCGCGTCCTGCGCGGCGAGATGCCCGACGTCCTGGTGAACCCCGAGGTCCAGGCGCGGCTCGGCCTCCAGTCGAAGTAGAATGGGTCTCTGACACCACGACCGGGAGCACTCATGGCCATCGACACACGCCATCCGCGAGCGATCCGGGCCGACATCCGGGCCGGTCGCCTGGCCGGCGTCACCGCGGGGCTCGGGCAGGGATTCGTGCAGGCCAACCTGGCCGTCCTGCCCCGCGACCACGCCTACGACTTCCTGCTGTTCTGCCAGCGCAACCCGCGGCCGTGCCCGCTGATCGAGGTGACGGACGTCGGCTCGCCGGA
>JAICGY010000399.1 GCA_025922915.1 Candidatus Methylomirabilota bacterium
CCTCGCCCACAACGGCTTGGCCCGCGAGGCTCACATCGCGCTGCCCCGCGACCTCGGCCCGGCCAACAACCCGCCCGTGCCGCTGATCATCTCGCCGCACGGGCGAGGGATCACCGGGCGCGCGAACCTCAACTTCTGGGGTGACCTGCCCGCACGCGGCCGGTTCGCCGTGATCAGCCCCGAGGGCCACGGGCGGGTGCTGCCGCTCCACTCGTGGGGCTGGACGCGGCAGATCGACGATCTCGCGAACATGCAGTACGTCGCGAAGGCGACGCTTCCGTGGCTCCGGATCCGGCCGCACCGCATCTACGCGATCGGCGGCAGCATGGGCGGCCAGGAGACGCTCCTGCTCGTGGCGCGCTTCAACACCCTGCTCGCGGGCGCAGTGGCGCTCGACTCGCCGACGGACCTCGCGCGGCGCTACCGCGACTTCGCCCGCCTCTCCAACGGTCGTTCGCTCCAGGAGCTGGCTCGCCGCGAGGTCGGGGGCGTGCCCGAGAGCGTCCCAGGCGCGTACGCGCGCCGCAGTCCGATCAACTTCGCGCGCGCGATCGCCTCCTCCCGCGTGCCGCTGCAGATGTTCTGGAGTACCGCGGACGAGGTCGTGCTCGACCAAGCGCACAACTCCGCCGCGCTCTTCCGTCGGATCAAGGAGCTGAACCCTGCGGCGCCAGTGACCGGCGTTGCGGGGACCTGGTCACACTCCGCCGGCATGGCGGTCAACCTTCCCCGCGCCCTGGGGCGCTTCGGTCTACTGCCGCCCGGCTTGTAAGACTTCTGTCACCGACATGCCTCCGTTCCCACAGGCCTACAACGACGACTTCCGTGGCTGGCCGGTCTCGCCCCAGCATCGGCAGCATCCGGTGCGCGGGACGTTCCTCGACCCGCGGCCGGATCCCACGTTCGGCGCGATCTACCACACCGGCGTCGACGTCGCCGTCCGGGACGACCGGCCGGAGCGGGGCGCTCCCAACGACGGGACGCACCGCGTCTTCGCGATCGAGGGCGGCGTCGTCGACGTGGCGTCCCCGCCCGGAACCCGCGGCAGCATCCGCATCGGCCACTTCGGCTACGGGCACGTCGATGCGCGCGTCAAGCGCGGCGACCGCGTGCGCGCCGGCCAGTTCATCGGCTGGACGACGAGGGGCTCCTGGCACGTCCACCTGACCGAGTTCCATTTCCCCGGCGACGGCACGCAGGTGCTGTTGAACCCGCTCCGGCCCGGCGGCAAGCTCAAGCCGTATGCCGATACCGCACCGCCGGTCATCCACGACGTCCGCTTCTACACGCCGGCGACGCCGCTTTGGAGCAGGCGGGTCACCGGCGTGGCACAGCTGCCACCGGCGGGAAAGCGGCTCGACAAGTCGCGTCTGACCGGCGTCGTCGACATCCGGGCTCGCGTCAGCGACCCGCAGTCGTTCATCGGGTGGTTCAAGGACGTCCCCCTCCTCGCCGCCCCGCACCACCCGTACCGGCTCGGGCTCCTGCTCGTCGAGCGTCCCAGCGGGCGGGTCCTGCTGCGGCGCACGGTCTATATCGCCGCCCACCAGATCCCGATCGCGACCGGACAGCACTACGCGCCGGGGACGAAGCAGAACCACCCGGCCCAGCCCGCCCTCAACCGGAAGCTCCCCGGCGCGGGCGAGTACTGGTTCCGGCTCTTCCAGAAGCCGTACTGGAACACGACGCGGCTGAAGAACGGCCGCTACCTGCTCGTCGTCAGGGCCTGGGACGCCGCCGGCAACCGCGCCCGCTCGGACGTCGAGATCGGCATCCGAAACCCACCCGTCTGACGATGAGCTACGGCTGGCCCGTGAAGCCGTTCGACGAGCAGCACCCGGTGCGTGGGTTCTTCTGCGACCCGCGCATCGGCGCCAAGGGCAGCAAGGCATTTCACTTCGGCATCGACGTCTCGGCACCGGACGGAACCGCCGTCTACGCCGTCGCCGGAGGCACCGTCCACTTCGAAGGCGCCCAGAACGTCGGCGTCGTGACCGGCGGCGGTCGCTCCCACGGCTACTGGCACATCGTTCCGCGCGTCCGCCACCGGCAGAAGGTGCGCAAGCACGCTCTGCTCGGACATATCGCGAGGGGCTGGGGCCACGTCCATTTCGCGGACCGGATCGAGGACGAGTACTGGAACCCGCTCCGCGCGGGAGCCCTGACGCCCTTTCGCGACTTCGGCGCGCCCGTCGTGGACCGCATCGTCGCGGAACGCCGCGGCAGGATCGTCGAGCCGGGCGCCCTGACGGGCGTCGTCAACCTGATCGCGGTCGCACACGACAATCCGCCGATCTCCGCGCCGCCGCCTTGGCGTGGCCTGCCGGTGACACCGGCGCTCGTGCGCTGGCGGCTCGTGCGCGGAGGACGCGCCGTGATCCCGTGGCGCGTCGCGGCCGACTTCCGCTCGGCGCTCCGGACGGAGTTTCGTTTCCACGAGATCTACGCCGGTGGGACGCGCCAGAACCATCCGAACGCGCGGGGGCGGTATCGCTTCTGGCTTGCTCGCGCCTGGGACACGCGCCGCCACCGCGACGGCCGGTACCGCCTCGATGTCGAAGCGGCGGACATTCGCGGCAACGCCACCCGCGGCCACCTCGAGCTCGTCCTGCGGAACGGCGATGTCTAGGCGAGCCGCGGGCTCGACCCGTCCCAGGACCGATGAGATCCGTGCCGCGCCCCGGTCGTACCGAGCGACGACCAAACCAGCGAGAAGGGACCCGCGACCATGAAACTGACGACGATCACGCACGTCTCTGTCGACGGCGTCATGCAAGGGTTGGGCGGGGCGGATGAGGACACCAGGGGCGGATTCGAGCGCGGCGGCTGGGCCTTGCCGCTCTTCGGCGGCGAGGCCGCGACGTTCCTCGACGAGGTGTTCCAGCGCGCCGACGCCTTCCTGTTCGGTCGGCGGACCTACGAGATCTTCGCCGGCTCCTGGGGAACCGGCTCATGGGGGGCAAATCTGGGCGACAACCCGATCTCAATCGCGTTGAACACGCGGCCCAAGTACGTGGCATCGACCACGCTCGCGGACCCGCAATGGGCGGACACGACCGTCCTCTCCGGAGACGTCGCGGCCGCCGTCGGCGAGCTGAAAGCCGGGCCGGCAGGCGAGCTGCAGGTACACGGCAGCGGCGAACTGGTCCGCTGGCTCCTCGGCCACCACCTGGTCGACGAGGTCACCCTGCTCATCTATCCCCTGGTCGTCGGCCAGGGCACGCGACTCTTCCCCGACACCGGCCCGGACACAGCACTTGAACTGGTCGACTCGCGGGCTACGCCGAGCGGGATGACGATCCAGGTCTACCGTCCCACCGGGCGCCCGCAGTACGCCACGGCCACGGCCGAAA
>JAICGY010000400.1 GCA_025922915.1 Candidatus Methylomirabilota bacterium
CGCCCCCAGGCCCCGCGGCTCGAGGAGCTCGACGACCAGCGAGTACTCGCCGCGCTGCGCGTACACCTCGAGCCCGCCGAAGGCGAGGACGTGCAGCCCGTCGCGCGGCTCGAAGCGCAGCCGCCGCGTCCGGCTGCGGAAGAGGACGCAGCGCAGCTGGGCGCCGTCGTCCTTGAGCGTGAAGTAGGCGTGGCCGGAGCCGTAGACCTTGAAGTTGGACACCTCGCCCTCGACCCAGACCGCCGGGAACCGCTCCTCCACCAGCGCGCGCAGGCGCGCCGCCAGCTGCGAGACGGTGAGGACGGCGCGCTCGGTCACACGAGGCCCAGCTGGCGCTCCGCCGCGAGCAGCGTGTTGCGCATCAGCATGGCGATGGTCATGGGCCCCACGCCGCCCGGCACCGGCGTGAGCCCCTTCGCCACCGGCTCCACCGATGCGCGGTCGACGTCCCCGGCCAGCTTCCCGGTGGGCAGACGGTTGACCCCGACGTCGATCACCCACGCGCCCGGCTTCACCATGTCCCCCGTGATCATCCCGGGGCGGCCGGCGGCGACGCACAGGACGTCGGCGCGCCGGGTGTGGGCGGCCAGGTCGCGCGTCCGCGTGTGGCACATCGTGACCGTCGCGTGCCGGCCGAGGAGCAGCTGCGCGAGGGGCTTGCCGACCAGGCGCGAGCGCCCGACGACGACCGCCTCCGCGCCCGTCAGCGCCGCCCCGTAGTGGTCGAGCATCTCCAGGCACCCCGCCGGGGTGCAGGGCACCATCACGGGGGCGCCCCCGAGGAGGCGGCCGAGGTTGGTCGGGGTCAGGCCGTCCACGTCCTTCGCCGGCGCGAGGCGGGCGACCGCCTCGTCCTCGTCGAGCCCCTTCGGCAGCGGCAGCTGGAGCAGGATGCCGTGGATGCCCGGATCGGCGTTCAGCTGGTCGATCAGCGCGAGCAGCCGCTCCCGGCTCAGCCCCTCGGGGTAGACGTAGTCCGGCGACGCGATGCCGACCGTCGCCGCCGTCCGCTTCTTGCTGCCCACGTACACCTGCGATGCCGGGTCGCCCCCGACCAGCACGACGGCGAGCCCGGGCGTGACACCCGTGCGCTCGCGCAGCCGGGCCACGCCGGCCCGCACGCCCTCCAGGACCTTCTGCCCGACGAGCTTGCCGTCGAGGATCACGCGGGCACCCGCAGCCGGCGGATGTCGGAGGCCCGCCCGCTGTCGGGATCGACCACGATGACGACCCCGTGGAGCGCCGCCGGGCCCTTGGCCGGCTCGAAGCGCACGGGCATCTGGGAGACGAACCGCTGGAGGATCAGCTCGCGGTCGACGCCGATCACGCCCTCCGTCGGCCCCGTCATGCCGAGATCCGTGATGTAGGCGGTGCCCGCCGGCAGCACGCGCTCGTCGGCGGTCTGGACGTGGCGATGCGTGCCGACCACGGCGCTCACCCGGCCGTCCAGGTACCAGCCCATCGCCTGCGACTCGCTCGTCGCCTCGCAGTGCATGTCCACGAGGACGATCCGGGCCTCCCGCGCCAGCTCGGGCAGGATCTCGTCCGCCTTCCGGAACGGACAGTCGATCGGGTTCATGAAGACCCGGCCCATCAGGTTGAGGACACCCACCCGATGCGGGCCCGCCTTCACCGTCACGTGGCCCACGCCCGGCGTGCCGGCCGGGAAGTTGGCCGGGCGCAGGAGCAGGTTCTCCCGGGTGATGTACTCGACGATCTCCTTGCGGTCCCAGATGTGGTTGCCGGAGGTCATCACGTCGGCGCCCTGCTCGAGGAACTGCCGGCACATCGCCGGGCTCACGCCGAAGCCACCGGCGGCGTTCTCGACGTTGACGACGCAGAGGTCGATGGCGTGCTCCTGGCGCAGGCGCGGCAGGAGCTTGGCGATGGCGGCGCGCCCCGGCTCCCCGAAGACGTCGCCGACCATGAGGATGTTCATGGGTGCTGGATCCTTCCTGCGGGACGGCCCGCGCCTACTTCGCCACCTCGACGGCGCGGGTCTCCCGGATGACGACCACCTTGATGTGGCCGGGGTACTGCATCTCGGCCTCGATGCGCTTGGAGATGTCCTTGGCGAGCTGGTAGGCGTCGAGGTCGCTCACGATGTCGGCCTTGGTGATCACGCGGAGCTCGCGGCCGGCCTGGATGGCATAGCACATCTCCACGCCCCGGTAGGAGAGCGCGATCTCCTCGAGCTTGGCCAGCCGCTTGATGTACGACTCGAGGACGTCGCGCCGCGCCCCCGGACGGGCCGCCGAGATCCCGTCGGCGGCCTCGGTGAGGACGGCCTCGATCGTCTCCGCCTCCACGTCCTCGTGGCCGCAGAGCGCCGCGTTGATGATCTGGCGGCTCTCGTTGTACTTCGTCAGCACCTGGAGCGACAGCTCGGGGTGGCTGCCCTCCTGCTCGTGCGTCAGCGCCTTGCCGATGTCGTGGAGCAGGCCCATGCGCCGGGCCAGCTTGGCGTCGGCGCCGATCTCGGCGGCCATCATGCCGGCGAGCCAGGCGACCTCCTTGGAGTGCTGCAGGCAGTTCTGGCCGTACGAGGTCCGGTACTTCATGCGGCCCACGAGCTTGACGAGCTCGGGGTGCAGGCCGTGCACGCCCACCTCGAAGCAGGCCTTGTCGCCCTCCTCCTTCAGGTGCTGCTCCATCTCCTGCTTGACCTTGGTGACGACCTCCTCGATGCGCGCGGGGTGGATCCGCCCGTCGGCGATCAGGCGCTGCAGGGCGAGGCGGGCGATCTCGCGCCGGTAGGGATCGTAGGCGGAGATGAGCACCGCCTCCGGGGTGTCGTCGACGATCAGGTCCACCCCGGTGTGCAGCTCCAGGGCCCGGATGTTCCGTCCCTCGCGGCCGATGATGCGGCCCTTCATGTCGTCGGACGGCAGGTCGACCACGGAGACGGCCGTCTCGACCGTGTAGTCCGGGGCCAGCCGCTGGATGGTGGTCGCCAGGACCTCCTTGGCCTTCTCGCGCGCGCCCTGCCGGGCCTCCTCCTCGAGGCGCATGGCGATGAGCGCGGCCTCGCGCCGGGCGTCCTCCTCCATCTGCGCCAGGAGCTGCCGGCGCGCGTCCTCGGCGGTGAGCCCGGCGATGCTCTCCAGCTTGCGGCGCTGCTCCTCCAGCGCGCTGTCCAGGCGGCGCTCCTTGTCCACCATCCGGCGCTCGCGCTCGACGAGCCCCTGCTCCTTGTCGGTGTACTCGGCCAGGCGCCGCTCGAGCTGCTCGAGCTTCCGGGCGAGCTCCTCCTCCTTGGTCAGGATGCGCTGCTCGACGGCCTGGATCTCGCGGTCCCGCCGGCGCGCCTCGTCCTCGAAGTCGGCCCGTGCCTTGAGGGTGGTCTCCCG
>JAICGY010000401.1 GCA_025922915.1 Candidatus Methylomirabilota bacterium
GCTCCTGGCCGTCGATGCGCCCGGCGTTGAAGGCCCCGATCGCCTCGAAGACGTCCTGCACGGTGAGGCGGCGGCCGCGGTACTCGCCGTAGAGGATGGACCCGCCGTACAGCATGACGCTCGGCAGGTCGAGCCGGGCCATGGCCATCACCATGGCCGGGATGGTCTTGTCGCAGCCGGAGATGGTGACGAGCCCGTCCAGCAGGTGGCCGCGCGCCACCAGCTCGACGGAGTCGGCCACCAGCTCGCGGCTGATGAGCGAGGCCTTCATGCCCTCGGTGCCCATCGCGATGCCGTCGGTGACGGAGATCGTGTTGAACTCGATCGGCGTGCCACCGGCAGCCCGGACCCCCTCCTTCACCTTCTCCGCGAGCTTGCGGTGGTTGGAGTTGCAGGGCGTGATCTCGATCCAGCAGTGGGCGACGCCGACGAGAGGGCGCGCCAGGTCCTCGTCGGTGAAGCCGACGGCGCGGAAGTACGAGCGGGCGGCGGCGCGGTCGGCGCCGTCCAGGAGCACGCGACTCTTGTGACGGGGATCGAACGTCATGCTGATGCCTCCTTGGGGGCGGCCGCCGCCTTCGGGCGCTTCGCGACCAGGAACGTGAACCGGCCGTGCTGGACGACCTCGCCGCGCTGGTTGATGAGCTGTCGCTCCTCCACGATCACACCGCCGTCGCGCATCGACCGCTTGACGACCGTCCGCGAGCGGCTGTGGATCGTGTCGCCCACCCGCAGCGGGGCGTCGACCTCCCACTCGCAGCCGAGGAACGCCAGCACCGCCAGCGGCGGCTGTGGCATCCGCCAGCAGAGGCCGGTGATGAGCCCCAGGGGCAGGAGGTCGGGGACGGCGCCGGGATCGTCGTCGGACGGCGCGTCGTGGGTCAGCCCGGCGTAGAGCGCGACGTGGGCCGCGGTCAGCGTGATGGCCGGGGTGTCGACGACGCCGCCCTGCTCGACGTCCTCGAAGTAGAAGATGCTCGATGCCGGGGCCACAGCGGCGTCAGGGGGAGGCCGGCCGGCGCTCGACCACGAGATCGGTCTCGCCCTCCTGCACCACCTCGTCCCGCTGGTTCAGGACCCGGCGCTCGAGGGTGACGAGCCCCCGGTCGGGCTTGGCCGCCTCCTGCTTGCCGGTGACCCGGGCGCGCAGCCGGATCGTGTCCCCGATCTTGATCGGGCCCTTGAACTTCCAGCGCAACCCGGCGAGGGCGAGCGTGGCGTAGGCCGGGGTGGCCCGGGTGAAGAGCCCGGCCTGGATCGAGAGCCCGAGCAGCCCGTGGGCGATGCGCTCGCCGAAGATCGACGACTTCATGAGCTCGGCGTCGGTGTGGAGGACGTTGTAGTCCCCGGACAGGCCGGCGAAGATCACGATGTCCGTCTCCGTCACCGTCCGCCCCGGCGACTCGTACTCCTCGCCGACGGCGATCTCCTCGAAGTAGCGGCGGCGCGCCGGTCCGGCCATGGACGCGCGTAAGGATAGCACGGCGCCGCGCCCCGGCGTGCCGGCGCCGCCGGGACGGCCGCGGCGCGACGGCGGCGGTTGACGTGGCCGGGGCGGGAATGCTAATGGTCGTGGCCACTGTTCACCCGCTCCGTCAGGGAGGCGATGCTGCGAGGGCTGGCCCGGTGGATCGACGCGCTGCAGGAGCAGGTGGGCCGGGCGGTCTCCTGGCTCATGTTCGCCCTCGTCGTCCTCGTCTTCGGCGACGTCGTCCTGCGCTACCTCTTCAACACCGGCGCCGTCTTCATCCAGGAGTTCGAGTGGTACCTGTTCGGCACCATCTACCTCCTGGCCGCCGGCTACACCATGCTGTACAACGAGCACGTCCGGGTGGACGTCGTGTACGCGAAGCTTTCCCCCCGGTCCCGGGCGTGGCTGGATTTCGTGCTGATGTTCGTCTTCTTCTTCCCCTCCTGCATCCTCGTCATCTACACGTCGTGGCCGTTCGTCAGGAACTCGTGGGACATCCTCGAGGGCTCGCCCGACCCGGGCGGCATCCCCGCCCGGTTCCTGCTGAAGTCGATGATCATCGTGGGCTTCGCCCTCCTCGCGCTCCAGGGCGTCTCGCAGGCGATCAAGAGCTTCTACTGGGCAATGGGGTGGGAAGAGCCGGAAGCTCGTCGGCAGGAGATCCGCTAGGTGTTCGGGATTCCCTGGGACCAGACGCTGGGCGCGCTGATGTTCCTGGGGATGATCGCGTTCCTGTTCTTCGGTTTCCCCGTCGCCTTCAGCCTGATCTTCACGGGGCTCCTGTTCGGGTTCATCGGGTTCGGCCTGCCGTTCTTCGACCTGCTGCCGCTGCGCATCTGGGGCACGATGACGAACTTCACGCTCGTCGCCGTCCCCCTCTTCGTCTTCATGGGGGTGGCGCTCGAGAAATCGGGCCTGGCCGAGGAGCTCCTCGACACGATGGCGCTCCTCTTCGGCTGGCTGAAGGGGGGCATCGCGATCTCCGTGGTGCTCGTGGGCGCCATCCTGGCCGCCTCCACCGGGATCGTGGGCGCCAGCGTGATCACCATGGGCCTCGTGTCACTGCCCACGATGCTGCGGCGCAACTACGACAAGCAGCTCATCACCGGCACCATCTGCGCCTCGGGAACGCTGGGGCAGATCATCCCGCCGAGCATCATCCTCATCCTGCTCGGCGACGTCATGGGCATCTCGGTCGGCGATCTCTACATCGGCGCGTTCCTCCCGGGCCTGCTGCTGGTCGGCCTCTACCTCGTCTACCTGGTCCTCCTGGCCCTCTGGCGCCCCGAGCTCGCGCCTCCCATCCCGCGGGAGGAGATCCGCGAGTTCCAGGCCGACGCGGTCAAGCGGGTCGCCATCGCCCTGCTGCCCGCGCTGATCCTGATCGTGGGCGTGCTCGGCTCGATCTTCTTCGGCTTCGCCTCCCCCACGGAGGCGGCGGGCGTGGGCGCGGCCGGCGGCATCCTCCTCACGATCGCCAAGGGTCGCTTCTCGATGCCGATGCTCCTGGGCGTCATGCGCACGACGACGCGCATCACGAGCCTCGCGTTCATCATCCTGGTCGGGGCCAACACGTTCGGCCTCGTGTTCCGCGGCCTCAACGGCGACCACCTGGTGACGGATTTGCTGCTGAACCTGCCGTTCGGCCCCTACGGGGTGCTGGCGACGGTGATGCTGGTGATCTTCTTCCTCGGGTTCTTCATCGACTTCCTGGAGATCTGCTTCATCCACATCCCGATCTTCACCCCGGTGCTGGTGCAGCACTTCGGCTTCGACCCGCTCTGGCTGGCGATCCTCATCGCCGTCAACCTCCAGACGTCGTTCCTGAGCCC
>JAICGY010000402.1 GCA_025922915.1 Candidatus Methylomirabilota bacterium
CCCTCCTTGCGCCGCCGCGCCGCGGTGTACAGCCAGAACGAGGTGTTCGCGCACCCCGTCAGCCAGTAGGTCATCACGTTGGTGACGAGCGTCTCCATCGGGAACGGTGGCTCCGGCGCCCCGGGATCGGTCCAGCCGTGGAACTTCTCGACGATCCAGGCCGCCAGCCCGGCCGGCGAGTCGGTCACGGCATAGGCGAGCGTCTGGGGCTTCGTCCCCTGGATCGCCTGGTAGCCGGTCTCGCGGCGCAGCACCTCCTGCGCGCGCGCCACCCAGGCCTTCTCGGCCGGCGACAGTGGCCGGCTTCCCTCGCCCAGCCACGGCCGGAGGCCCATCATGTTCACGTGGATCGCGGCGACGCTCTCCGGGAAGTCGACACCGAGCCACGACGTGACCAGGCTGCCCCAGTCTCCGCCCTGCGCGACGTAGCGCGCGTAGCCCAGCCCGGAGGTGATCAGCGCGTGCCAGAGGGCGGCCATCTCGCGCGTGGTCATCGGCTCCGCCGGCGCGGACGACCAGCCATAGCCGGGGAGCGTGGGCACGATCACGTCGAACGCGTCCTCCGCGCGACCGCCGAAGCGCTCGGGATGGGCGAGCGGCTCGATGACGGCTTCGAACTCGACGAACGAGCCGGGCCAGCCGTGGGTGAGGACGAGCGGCAGGGGATCCGCGCCGCTGCCCCGCTCGTGGATCAGGTGGATGCGATGACCCCCGACGGTGGCCAGGAAGTGGGGAAAGCGGTTGAGGCGACGCTCCACCGCGCGCCAGTCGTAGTCGTCGCGCCAGTACCGCACGAGCGCCTCCAGATAGGCGCGGCTCGTCCCGTAGCTCCAGCCGGCGCGCGCCGGCTCCCCGGGCAGGCGCGTGCGGCGCAGGCGCTCGCGCAGGTCGTCGAGCGCGGCCGCGGAGACGTCGAGCGCGAAGGGCTGCAGCGCCGCCGCCATCGGCGTCAGTCCAGCGGAGGGCCGGCCGGTCGGGGGCCGGCGTCCGGTCGACGTGGCGGACGGAGCGGCGTGAACACGGTCCGGAACACGGCATCGGCGACGCGCCGGCCCTGGGCGATCCCCGCCGTCTTGTCGAAGGACCAGTGGATGCCGAGGTAGACCCGGCTCTGGCCGTTCTCCTCCTCGGCCTCCGAGAGGGAGGCGAAGCTGCGCGGGGCCAGCGGGCGCTGGGTCCCGTCGCGGTCGCGCGTGACGCCATTGAACTCGTCCGACACGAACGAGAAGGGAATGTCGTCGGTCCGGTAGACGTGCCGGAGCATCTGGAAGACGGCGCCGCCGAAGGCGGCGTGACCGGACGGGTAGGCGGGAAAGGGCGGCGTGAAGCTGGGACCGGTCAGGTTGCTGGCCGGCGCGCCGAGAGGCACGAACGTCGGATCGCCGGCCGTGGCGGGGTTGCCGTCGCCGGCTCCGGTCGGGCCCGTGCCGTCGTCCGCCTCGCGGATACCGGTGACGGGGCGCCAGAACGAGTAATGGTACTTCGATTCCCAGACCGCGATCCCGGCGTCGGCCATCGCCACGTTGACGAGCGCCAGGAGCCGGGCGACCTCGACGAGGTCCGAGCGCATCTGGCCGGCGATCCGTACCGCGATCTGGTTGTACAGCCGCGGCGGCGCGCACAGGCTCGGCGTGCCGTCATAGGCCCAGTAGAGCGCGGCGTGCGTCTGGTCTGCCGTCCGCTCCGTCGGCGTGGCGACGCCGTCGCCGCCCAGCCGCGTCACCTCCTGGTAGGCCGCCGCGTACTCGCCACTGCCGAGCGCGGGAGGCGGCGGTACGTGGAGCTCGTCCGCGGATCCGAGCACGAAGGGCGCGACCTTGCCCCAGTACGCGCCCAGCGCGAGCGGAATCTCGCTGACGGGATCCTGTCGCCAGCTCCCCGGCTCGTCGGCGGTGAGGAACTCCACCCCGACGCGGGGCTCGGCGTGCTCCGAGCCATCGGCGCTCCGCCGCGCCAGGATCGCCGCGGCCGCCCGGCGCCCGAGGTCGATCCCGTTGCGCCGGGCGTTCGCGTCGGCGATCCGCTCGAGGTCCTCGGTGAGCAAGGCGTCCAGCGCCGCCTGCTGTGACGGATACAGGGCGACCAGGGTGTCGTGCGCCGCCTCGGCGATCGCCGCGCCGAGGGAGGCCGGGCCGGGCGGCGCCGCCACGTCGGTGTAGCCGCGATAGCCGCCCACGATCGCGTTGATCGCGTCGAACATCGCGATGTGGACGATCGCCATCGCGCGGCTGGCGCGGCCCGGGCCGATCTGCTCGCCGAAGACCCGGGGCTCGCCCGGGGCCACCGGGGTGTGATCGAGCCCGCTGGCGTCGAGCGCGATCTCGTTCCAGCGACGGACGGGGTCGAGCCCCGGCCGCGGGCGGATGCGCGGGGCGTCGCGCGAGTCGCCCGCGCTCCCGAAGCGGGGGCCATAGGCTTCCTGGAGACCGCCGACGAACCCGAGGTCGCCGGCCGGGACGGCCTGGACAGAGGCGAGCAGCACGATCACGATCGCGACGACGAGCGCCGCGTGACGCCTCGGGCCCACGCATCCTCCTCCCCGATCACGCCCTCACACGACCGAGAACCGCCGCATCATCTCGTGGTCCTCGTGGGAGAGGATGTGGCAGTGCCAGACCCACGTCCCCGGCTTGTCGAATCGCGCGATCACCCGCGTGACCTCGCCCGGGAGCATGATCGCGGTGTCCTTGAACCCGGCCTCGTGGGCCGCCGGCGGCCTCGCCACCCCCCGGTACTGCACGTCCCTGAGCGCGCCCCCGAACGTGATCCCCGTGTGCTCGTCCCCGTTCTGCTTCGGCACCACCGTCGCACTGAACCGCTGGCGGTCGAGGATCTGGAACTGTACGAGGTGGAGGTGGATCGGGTGCGCGTCCTCCGTCGCGTTGTGGATCTCCCAGATCTCGGTGGTGCCCAGGCCGGGAGTCTCCGTCACCGGATCGTCCCAGAGGAACGTGCCATCGGCGGGAGCCGTGGGATCCACCGTGCCGAGGAGCGGTTGCAGGCGCCCGAACCGGTCCGTCCCCTCGAAGAGCAGGAGCTTGCGCACCGGACGGGTCGTGGTCAGCCGCGGAATCGGGCCGCCGAGCGGCCGCAGGTCGGTCGCCGGCGTGACCGGGGCGACCGGTCCCGGCCCGCTCGCCGCCCCCCTGACGCGGAACTGCATGACGAGCCCGTCGAGCCGCGGATCGACGACGTCGCCCCGCGGGACCGGGGAGCGGGCGGTGGTGCGCACGACGATGGTCCGGCCCGCGCAGGGTGAGAAGTCCACGACCACGTCGTAGCGCTC
>JAICGY010000403.1 GCA_025922915.1 Candidatus Methylomirabilota bacterium
GAGACCGTCCACCGGGGCCGCGCCCGCGTCGCCGTCGACCCGCACGGCCGCTACCGCGTCGACCCCCGGTACGGCGGGCCCGAGTACGAGTCGCTGGCCGCCCTCGGGGTGAACCTGGGCCTCGAGGACCTCGTCGCCATCTGCAAGTCGAACGAGATGTGCAACTACCTCGGCATGGACACGGTCTCGCTCGGCGCCACCCTGGCGTGGGCGATGGAGTGCTTCGAGAAGGGCCTGCTCACCCTGGAGGACACGGGCGGCGTGCCCCTGCGGTTCCACGACGCGGATGCCGTCGTCCGCCTGGTGGAGATGATCGCGCGCCGCGAGGGCATCGGCGACCTCCTCGCCGAGGGCTCGCAGCGCGCCGCGCAGCGGATCGGCCGCGGCTCGGAGGCGTTCCTGACGACGGTGAAGGGCATGGAGATGGCGATGCACGACCCGCGGCACATGCCGGTCATGCGCGCCTCGTACCTGCTGGCCCCGACCGGCGGCGACCACATGCGCCAGACCGGCAACCGCAACGGCCTCCGCAATCAGGTCGGGCTCTGCCACTTCCTGGCCTACGACGACGACCAGTCGCTGGCGATCCTGCGCGCGGTCACGGGCTGGGACCTCACGCCCGAGGAGATGGTGGCGACCGCGCACCGCGGGCTCACCCTGGCCCGGCTCTTCAATCTGCGCGAGGGGTTCACGCGGGCCGACGACCGGCTGCCCGCCCGCTTCGGCGATGCCCTGCCCCGGCACGCCGGGCTCACGCGCGAGCAGCAGGAGCAGATCGTGACGGAGTACTACGTCGAGCAGGGCTGGGACCCGGTGGCCGGAGTGCCGACCGCCGAGACCATCCGCGCGCTCGACCTCGAGGCGGACGCCGCCCACGCGGCGGCGGCCGTCGCGGGCTGAGGCGCGCCGTGGAGATCGATCCCCGGACGCTGCCCGCCGCCGCCGTCTACCGCCTGCTCATCGGCTGCGTCGTGCCCCGCCCGATCGCCTGGGTGTCGAGCGTGGCCCCCGACGGCGTGCGGAACCTGGCGCCGTTCAGCTACTTCATGGCCATCACGGACGACCCGCCCACCATCGCCTTCTCGTCGGCGCCCCGGACGGGGACCCCGGGAAGCCCGCGGCCCCGGAAGGACACCGCGCGCAACGTGGAGGCGACCGGCGCGTTCGTCGTCAACGTGGTGGACGACGGACGCGCGGAGGCCATGAACCTGACCTCCGGCGACTACGCGCCGGACGTCGACGAGTTCGCGCTGGCCGGCCTCACCGCGGCGCCGGGGGTGAAGGTCGCCGTCCCCCGCGTCGCGGAGGCGCCGATCAGCCTGGAGTGCCGCCTCGCGCAGATCATCCCGGTCGGCAACGCGCCGCACAGCCTGGTGCTGGGCGAGATCGTGTACTTCCACGTCCGCGACGACGTCTACGACGCGGCCACCGGGCGGATCGACGTGCATCGCCTCCACCCCGTGGGCCGGCTCGCCGGCAACCTCTATGCGCGGGTCCACGACATCTTCGAGATGAAGCGCCCCGCCGCGGACTACCGCGGCTGAGCCGCCCGGAAGGGAGCCTCCCGTGACCGTCGAGCTCGGCATGTTCACGATGCCGTTCCACCACCCCGACCGCGACTACGCGGCGATCCTGGACGAGGACCGCGAGGCCATCGTGCTCGCCGACCGCCTGGGCTTCACCGAGGCCTACGTCGGCGAGCACTTCAGCTCGTGGAGCGAGCGCATCACCTCGCCCCTGATCTTCCTCGCCAGCCTCGTGGACCGGACGCGGCAGATCCGGTTCGGCACCGGCGTCATCAACATGCCGCAGATCCACCCGGCCACCATCGCCGCCCAGGTGGCGATGTTCGACCAGCTCTGCCGCGGCCGCTTCGTCTTCGGGATCGGGCCGGGCGGCCTCGTCAGCGACTTCGAGCTGTTCGACGTCGGCCAGGCCGAGCTGCGGCCGGCGATGATGCTCGAGGCGATCGACACCGTGCTGAAGCTCTGGAGCCAGGACCCGCCCTACGAGATCGACGGGCGGTTCTGGAAGGTCGCGGTGAAGAACGCCATCTGGCCCGAGTTCAAGGTGGGCTACGTGCCGCGGCCGTTCCAGCAGCCCCACCCGCCGATCGCGCTGTCGATCCTCACCCCCAACTCGAACAGCGCGGCCACCGCGGGCGAGCGCGGGTGGATCCCGGTCTCCGGCAACTTCTTCCACCGCCGGTACCTGCGCGGGCACTGGGAGAAGTACGTGGAGGGCTGCGAGCGCGCCGGCCGGCGCCCCGACCCCGATGTCTGGCGGGTCTCGCGCAGCATCCTGGTGACGGAGACGGACGCCGAGGCCGAGGACTACCTCGCCGACCCGGACAGCGGGCTCAGCTTCTACTACCGCTTCTTCCACTACAGCTTCTCGCACGCCCGCAAGGCGCTCTTCATGCTCAAGCCCGACCTCGAGGTGCCGGACGAGGACGTCACCGTGGACACCGTCAAGCGCGCGCTCATCATCGCGGGCAGCCCGCGCCGGGTGCTCGACCAGCTGGTCGCCCTGCGCGAGGAGACCGGGCACTTCGGCACCCTGCTGATGGCCGGCCACGACTGGGACCGCCCCGCGCTGTGGCAGCGGTCGATGGAGCTGCTGGCGACGGCCGTGATGCCGCCGTTCGCGCGGCACGCGGCGGCGACGCCCGCGCGCTGAACGTGTCTCTGTCACGAGCCCCGTCCCGGCTTCGCCGGGGCGGGTGCGAGCGTCGGGGGGCTGGGGGGCGCCCGGAGCCCCCCAGCTGATCACGCGCTCTTCTGGAGGACCTGCCGCGCGGCGAGCAGCTCGGGCGCGTCCGGGGCCAGGCCGGCGTCCGCCGCCCGCAGAGCGAGCTGGCGGCAGGCCTCGCGCCGGAGCGGGGCGTCGCCGGTCCGCTCGTAGGCCCACGCGAGGGCCGCGAGCGACTGGACGTGGTGGGGGTTCGCCAGCAGGCGCCGCTGCGCCAGCACGATCACCTCCTCGGCGTGGCCGAGCCGGCGGTGCAGCTCCATGAAGACGTCGCGGAAGATGTCCTTCTGCTCCCGGCTGCCGCCCCCCATGGCGTCGATCTGCTCCACGGCCGGGCCCATGAGGCGCAGCGCGGTGGCGAGGTCGCCGCGGACGAGCGCGAGCTCGCCCTCCAGCAGCGACGCGCCGAGCGTCGACCAGTGGCCGCTCGGCCGGCCCTCGGGCAGGCGCCGCAGCCGCTCGACCTGCCGGCCGGCCTTGTCCCACTCCCCGGCGCGGGCGAAGGCCACCCCGATCCAGTGGTGCATCCA
>JAICGY010000404.1 GCA_025922915.1 Candidatus Methylomirabilota bacterium
ATCGCGTGCGCGACGCGACCGCCGGCCCCTCGGGAATCGTCGTCAACGGGGTGCGTCTGTCGCTCACCACGCGCGACGGCAATCCGTATCGCGCCGGAGGATGGCGCGTGCCGGCGGGAGCGCTCGCGGCGCTCCTGAGCCCCCCGCGGAACGTGATCGAGATCGAGCTGTGAGAGAGGGGCGACGCCGTCGCTAGAGGCGGTGGCCGAGCGCGGCGGCCTCCTGCACGGCGTCGAAGGCCGTGCGGGGCTCGCGGCAATCGCCGACCTCGAAGACGGCGGGCCCGCCGTCGAGCGCCCGGAGCGCCTCGCCGAGCGCGCACGCGGGGACCATCGGCCGGGTGGGGACGACCAGATCGAGGCCGCGGAGGCGGATGTCCTGGCCCGCGCGGCGCAGGAGGGCACCGTCCGCGTCCAGCTCCTCGACCGTGGTGCCGACGAACACCGTGACGTTCTTCCGCGCGCGCAGATCAGCCACGAACTGCCAGCGGGGGCGAAGGCCGAGCTCGAAGGCGAGATCGCCGCCCGCCTCCACGACGACGACCTCGGCGCCACGCTCGGCCAGGACGTGGGCGGTCGCGACGCCCAGCATCCCGCCGCCCACCACGAGCGCGCACCGCACGCGTCCGGCCGGGCGGCGGATCACCTCGAACGGCCCGACGGCGGGCCCCTTCGCGATGCCGGCGATCGGCGGGATGCCGGGCACGGCGCCCGTCGCCAGGACCACGGTGTCGGGGTGCTCGGCGAGCACGCTCGCGACGGTGGCGTTCACGCCGAAGCGCAGCTCGGCGCCGGCGCGCCGGGCGGCGCCCGCGAGCGATACCGCCAGCCCGGCCAGCTCGGCGCGGCCCGGCACCGGCCGGTTCAGCAGGAGCTGTCCGCCCGGCTCCGCCTGGCGCTCGAAGACGGTCACCGCGTGGCCCCGCCGCGCGAGCAGACGCGCGACCTCGAGCCCGGCCGGGCCCGCCCCCACGACGACGATGCGCTCGGGCCGTCCGGTGCGGCGGATGGCGTACTCGCGCTCGCGGCCCGTGTGCGTGTTGGCCAGACAGAGGACGGGCTGGTTCTTGCCGAGCAGGTCGTTGCAGGTCAGGCACGCCACGCAGGCGACGATCTCGCTCTCGCGCCCCTCGCGGATCTTCCGCGGCAGCTCGGGGTCCGCGTGCAGCGCGCGGCCGAGCGTGACGAAGTCGGCATCGCCTCGCTCGAGGATGCGCGAGGCGACCTGCCCGTCCGTGATCCGGCCGGCCACGCTCACCGGGATCGTCACCGTGCGCCGGATCTCCCGCGCGTCCGGGGCCAGGCAGCCGGGCGCCATCTCCATCGGCTGCGCGATCCACATCGCGGACTCGTAGATGCCGGCGGAGACGTCGAGCAGGTCCACGCCCGCGGCCTCGAGGCGCGGGGCGATACGGCAGCTGTCGGCGAGCGTGAGCCCGCCCTCCACGTGCTCGTCGGCGGTGAGCCGGTAGAGCAGGGGCACCCCGGGCCCGACGGCCGCGCGCACGGCGCGCACGACCTCGAGGGGGAAGCGCAGACGCCGCTCGAAGTCGCCGCCGTACTCGTCGTCGCGACGGTTCGCCCAGGGCGACAGGAACTGGCCGACGATGTAGCCGTGGGCGCCGTGGATCTCGACGACGTCGAACCCGGCCAGAACCGCGCGCCGCGCCGCCTCCGCGAACGCCTCCACGAGCTCGCGGATCTCCGCGGGGGTGACCGCGCGCGGGACGTCGCCGCCGGCGAGGACCGTGCAGGGGACCGGGGACGGCGCGCGCGGCTGCACCCCCGTGATCAGCGAGGAGGTCTGACGCCCGCCGAACTGGAGCTCGGCCCCGACGCGCGCCTCGTGCCGGTGGCACGCCTCGATCAGGCGCCGGTACCCGGGAATCAGGTCGTCGTCGTGGATGCCGAGCTGGTGGCGATGGTTCTGGCCGGCGGGGTGCACGTACATCGACTCGAGCAGCAGGAGCGCGGCGCCGCCCGCGGCGCGCGCCTCGCAGTAGTCGATGTAGCGCTGGGTGACGGCGCCGGTGGGCAGGGCGAGGTTCTTCTCCATGGGAGCCATCAGGATCCGGTTCTTCAGCTCGAGGCCGCCGATGCGGCCGGGCGTGAAGAGCGAGGGCGCCGCGCTCACGGGCCGCCGCGTGCGTCCGGCAGCCGGCGCCGGCCGAACGCGGGCTCTCCGTAGGGCAGGGGCGGCAGCTCCCAGGTGCCGACGGCCGGGGGCTTGATGTCGCGGTCCACGTGCACGTCGACGACGAACGGCGCGCTCGCGCGCAGCGCGTGCTCGAGGGCGGGCGCCAGGTCGGCCGGCCGGGTGACGCGGATGCCGTCGGCGCCGCACGCCCGCGCCAGCGCCACGAAGTCCGGGTTGTAGAGCTGGCCGTCCCGCTCGCGCACGAAGCTGGTGGCGATCTCGCGCTTGGCCAGCAGGCCGGTCTGGATGTCGCGGATGCCGCCGTAGGCGAAGTTGTTCCAGACGAGCCACACGGCCGGGATGTCGTACTCCACGGCCGTGCAGAGCACGTCGGGGCGCATCATGAAGCCGCCGTCGCCGCACACCGCCACGCAGGGCTTGGCCGGCGCCGCGAGCTTGGCGCCGAGGACGCCGCACACGCCGAAGCCCATGGCGCCGAAGCCCCACGTGCTCAGGATGGTGGACGGCCGCTGCGCGGGCCAGAACTGCACCATCCAGTTGTGATGGACGCCCACGTCCGGCAGGACGAGGCCGTCGTCGGGCATCACCGCGCGCAGCGCCGCGACCACGCGCTGGGGGTGGATGGGCTCCGCGTCGCTGGCGGCGCCGGGGCGGACGAACTCCTCCCACTGCGCGCGCCACTTCGCCGTCTCGGCCAGCCAGCTCTCGCGCGCTGCCGGATCGGGACGCGCGGACACGGCGGCGTCCAGCATCTGGCGGAGCACCGTGCGCGCGTCGCCGACGACGCCGACGTCGACGGGGTAGTTGCGTCCGATCTCGCCGGGGTCGATGTCGACGTGGACCAGCTGCGTGGGCGGGATGTTGAAGGAGTAGCCCGGGATCCACGAGCTGCTCGAGCGATCGTCGAAGCGCACGCCGATCGCCAGCAGCACGTCGCAGGTGCGCGCCGCCTCGTTGGCGTGAAAGACCCCGTTACGCCCCACGAAGCCGAGCGCGAGCGGATCGTCCATGGGCACGGCGCCGAGGGCGTTCGGCGCGAAGACCACGGGGATCCGCAGCCGCCGGGCGAGCGCCGCCAGCTCGCCGGCGGCCTCGGACAGCGCCACGCCGTGCCC
>JAICGY010000405.1 GCA_025922915.1 Candidatus Methylomirabilota bacterium
CCCGACGGCCAGCCGGCACTCCACGAGGGCCTGCAGCTGCGGCACGCCGAAGCTCGTGGTGAGCCGCGTCGAGCAGCCGCCACCCGGCCCGATGCCGACCTTGATGCCGTCCACGCCCATGCCGAACTCGAAGACCATCGGCTTTCCGCCCACGTCGTCCTCCCGGCGCGGCCGCCGTGCCCGCGCGACCCGCGCATCGTGTTCACGGCTACGGCCGCTCGTACGACTCCCGCCGGGCCGCCCCGGACAGCCGGATGACGTAGCGCTCGGGGGCCTCCCACACGCGCCGGCGCAGCTCGGCCAGGCTCCGGGCGCCGCCGTAGCTGATGGCCGAGCAGAGGTGCTTGATCATGTCCTGGATGACGGGGCGCGCGGAGCCCCGGGCCGGCACGCTGATCTCGAGCCCCTCGGCGCCGAGCGCGTCCAGGTCCACGTCCTCCGCGTCCTCGACGTCCAGCCGATCCTTGATCGCCCCGATCGACGCCATGCCGCGGAGCACCTTGAAGGGCACCTGCACCGTGCGCTGCCCCTCGGCCAGGAGCACCGACTTCTGCACCACCTCGCCCGGAGTCTCCAGCGTGCCGGCGAAGACGCTCCCGAGCATCGCCGTGTCGCCGCCGCAGGCGAGCGCCAGCGCCAGCGCCCCGTCGCGGCGGATGCCGCCGTCCGCGATGATGGGCACCGCGTCCCCGACGGCCAGCCGGCACTCCACGAGGGCCTGCAGCTGCGGCACGCCGAAGCTCGTGGTGAGCCGCGTCGAGCAGCCGCCACCCGGCCCGATGCCGACCTTGATGCCGTCCACGCCCAGGTCGGCCAGGAACCGCGCGCCTTCCGCGGTGCCGACGTTGCCGGCGATCAGCTCGAAGTCCCCGAACCGGGCGCGGACCCGCCCGACGGCGTGCGCCATCACCGTCGAGTGCCCGTGCGCGATGTCGATGACGAGCACGTCCACGCCGGCCTTGATGAGCTCGGCGGCGCGCTCCAGGTAGTCGCCCTTGGCGCCGATGGCGGCCCCCACCCGGAGGCGGCCCTGGGCGTCCCGTGTGGCGAACGGCTGCCGGCGCTGCTTGAGGAGGTCCTTCGCGGTGACCAGCCCCACCAGGTGGTCGTCGCGGTCGACGAGCGGGAGCTTCTTGATCTTGTGCTCCACCATCACCCGCTCGGCCTCCTGGACACCGATGGGACCGCGCACGACCAGCCGCTCGCGCGGCGTCATCCGCTCGGCGACGCGTCGCGTGCCCGGCACGAACCGCACGTCGCGCTCGGTCAGCATGCCGACGAGACGGTGGGCCTCGTCCACCACGACCAGCGAGCCGACGCCGGAGCGCTCCATCAGTCCGACCGCGTGCTCCAGGCTCGCCTCCGGCGTCACGGTGAGCGGGTCGGGGATGACGCCGTGCTGCGTGCGCTTGACGATCTCGACCTCGCGCACCTGGGCGTCGATCTGGCCCGCGCGGAACCCCCGGTCGATGATCCCGATGCCACCCTCCTCCGCCTGCACGATCGCCATGGGCGCCCGCGTGACCGTGTCCATGTTGGCCGAGACGATCGGCCGCTGCAGCGTGAGGTGGGTCGACAGCCGGGAGGCGAGGTCGATCCGCGCCGGGTCGCGGCGCTCCAGGACGCTGTGCTGGGGCGCGAGGAGCACGTCGTCGAACGTGCAGCCGCGGACGAGCTCCAGGAGGGTCTTGCCTCCGCTCATGGCCCGAGTGTACTCGCGCCCGGCGGCAAGCCGCTTGCTGGGCCGTCCCGTAAGGGAGGCCCGCCATGATCAACCTCGCGCTCCTCGTCCTCCGAGCCACCACCGGATCGCTGCTCGTGGGCCACGGCGCCCAGAAGCTCTTCGGGGCCTTCGGCGGCCCGGGCCCCGAGGGAACCGCCCGGACGTTCGAGTCGATGGGGCTCAAGCCGGGCGGGCTGTGGGCGCGCCTGGGCGGCGCGGCCGAGCTCGGCGGCGGGGCCCTCATGGCCCTGGGGCTGCTCGGCCCGCTCGGCCCCCTGGCCGTCGTCTCGGCCATGACCATGGCGACGCTCAAGGCGCACCGCGGCAAGCCGATCTGGGCCACGAGCGGGGGCGCCGAGCTGCCTGTCACCAACATCGCGATCGCACTGGCCGTGGCCCTGGCCGGGCCCGGGCGCTACTCGCTCGACCGCATGCTGGGCGTCCGCGTGGGCGGGGTGCCGGTGACCGCCGCCGCCGCTGGGGCCGGCGCGCTCCTCGCCCTCGGCCTCAAGCCCCCGGCCGTCCTGCACGATCTCGAGCCGGCCGGTGACGGCATGCCGCGCACCACGGCCGCCAGCGCCGCCGGGGTGAAGTAGCGCTACCGGAACGCGGGCAGCACGCGCTCGCCGAACAGGCGGACGGTCTCCGGCTGGCCGCCGTCGGTGAACAGGCAGACGAAGTACGTGATGCCCTGGGCGGCCTTGCGCCGGAGGGTGTCGATGCAGCGCTCGGGGGTGCCGATCGTCGCGATGGCGTCGACGTCGCCGAAGAAGGCGAAGCGGCGGCGCGCGTCCTCGAGCAGCGGCTTGAGCGCCGCCTCCGTGGGCGCGACCACGACGAGATCCTGCAGCGAGAGCTCGAGGCTCGCGGGATCGCGGCCCACCGCCCGGCAGTGCTCGCGCAGGACCGCGATCTTCCCGTCGAGCGCCGCGTAGTTGCCGGCCGACGCGTTCCAGATGTCGGCCTCCTCGGCGACGAGGCGCAGGGTCTTCCGCTCGCCGGAGCCGCCGATCATGATGGGCGGCCGCGGCGCCTGCACCGGCCGCGGGCGGCAGATCCCGCCCCGGAGCCGGTAGTGGCGCCCCTCGACGTCGACGGGCTCGCCCGTCCAGAGCCGCTTGATCAGGCGGACCGCCTCGCCCAGCTGCTCGATGCGCACGCCCGCCGGCGGGAACGGGTAACCGTAGGCGTGGTACTCGGGCTCGTGCCAGCCGGCCCCGATCCCCAGCTCGAGCCGGCCGCCGCTGATCACGTCGAGGGTGGCGCCCATCTTCGCGAGCAGCGCCGGCGACCGGAAGGAGTTGCAGAGCACGTTGGCGCCCAGCCGGACGCGCTTGGTGATCCCGGCGCAGGCCGTCAAGGTCGTCCAGGATTCCAGGATGTCGCCGGCCGGGTCGGGAATCGCCAGCAGGTGGTCGATGAACAGGATGGTCGAGAAGCCGACGTCGTCGCAGATGCGGGCCGACTCGGCCACGCTCGCCCAGCGGTTGTCGGCCTGCCGCAGCAGCGCGCCGAAGCGGATCGGGCGGCCGGGCGCCATGCCG
>JAICGY010000406.1 GCA_025922915.1 Candidatus Methylomirabilota bacterium
CTCCACGAAGCGGTACTGGTAGGGATTGCTCTCCTCGCTGACGATCCCGCGCTCGAGCATGCGCTTGTGCGGGCCCGAGAAGTCGGCGATGTAGATCGCGATGTGATGGCCGTCGTAGAACTCCAGCGGCTCGCTGGTCTCGCGGAAGATGAGCTTCTGCGAGGTGCCGACCTTGACCTCGGTGGCGGTGGTGCCGTTCTTCACGACCTGGGCCGGCGCGCCCATGATCTGCCGGTAGAAGCGGCAGATGCCGGGCGCCGTGCCTTCGGGCACCGGCAGCTCCACGTACGGCATGCCCAGCTCCATCCGCGGGAACTGCGGGCCCGGCCGGTGCAGGCGGAACCGGTTGCCCCACGGGCAGGTCACGTCGGCATGGTCACCGTTCAGACGGCAGGAGAACTTCGTGCCCTTCAGCCGCTCCGCCGCCGCGCCGACGCGGGCCGGAAGCTCGTCGAAGTCGGGAATCACCAGCCCGGTGAAGCCGCGCAGCACCTGGGCGTCGGCGGTCGGGAGGTGGAACTGGGAGTGACCGACGTTGATCCACATGTTGTCGAGCCCGACCATGAGGTACGGGTCGCGCGTCAGCCCCAGGGCGACGACGTAGAACTGCGTCGCCAGCTGCTGGCAGGGTACGCGGACGTTGACGTGCTCGAGGTGGACGATGTTGCCGATGTCTTCCAGGGTGCGGTCGAACGTTTCGCCGGCCATGGGTCGCCTCCCGCCAAGAATTGTACCTCAGGACGCACGCGCGGGTAGATAGCCGAGGAGCAGCGCGGCCAGGTGGACCAGCAGGAGCTTGTTCCAGGCCCGGCTCGCCGCGAGCGCCTCGCCCGGGGGCAGCTCGGCCCCGAAGACGTCGGCCAGCGCGGTCTGGGTCAGGCTCATGGCGCCGACCATGAAGTGCGGCGGCACGACGCCGCCCGGGCCGTGTGGACGATGGCTGTGCGACAGCCCGATCGTCAACAGGTAGTAGGCGTGCTCGTGAGAGAGCGCCGCCTGGGCGGTCTCGCGCAGCCATCGGGCCAGGGAGTGGCGTCGGCGCTCGAGACGGACCCTGTCCGGCTCGCCGTCGGGTCCCAGGAAGAACCGGGCGGAGGCCGGGAACGTCAGGAAGTGCTCGTAGAGCGCCGCGGTGAGGTCCGCCTCCCGCGCCAGGACCGGCGGCGCCGTGCGGCGCACCGTGGCCGCCTCCGCGTCGTCGAAGCCGACGAACTCCGCCAGCTCGCGCACGAAGCGCGGCATGTCGGTGGCCGGCAGATACGGCTCGTAGGCCACGCTACACCAGCGGCCAGGGATACCCGCGGCCGATCGTGTCGACCGGGAAGCGACCGGCCTTCACCAGCGCGCGCATCCGCTTGAGCAGCACGGCGCACTCGTCCTCGACGAGGAGCTCCCGGACCGCCGGCGGCAGCCGGCCGGCCGCCAGCCGCTTCAGATCGCCGGCGATCGCGGCCGGCAGCGGCTCGTCGGCGAACTCCCAGATGACCGTGCGCAGCTTGGGCTCGACGTGGAAGCACAGGCCGTTGTCGATCGCGAAGATCGTGCCGTCCGCGGCCAGCAGGCAGTGGCCGCTCTTGCGATCGGCGTTGTTGGTGACGAGGTCGAACGCGCAGATCTGGCGGAGGCGGTCGTGGTGCCGCGCATCCTCGCGCAGCGTGAAGTAGTGCTGCTCGAAGTCGGCGGCGATGAAGAGCTGGACCGACCCCTCGCCGTAGGGGCCGTCGCGCTCCACCGTCGGCGGCACCAGCCCCCAGCCGAGCGCCTCCGACAGATGCCAGGCGGCCAGCTCGCGCCGGTAGAGGCCCCGGGGGAAGTCCCACAGCGGGCGCTCGCCCCGCTCGGGCTTGTACACGCCCAGCGCGACGGCGCCGTCCAGGCTGGCCTCGACGAGGAGCGTCGTGTTGCTGCTCCACGGCAGCCGGCCCTTGACCGTGAGCGCCCCGCGCGTGAGCAGGTCCGCGGCCGCCGTCGCCGCCATCACGTCCTGGCGACGACGTGGCCGTTGCTACGGGGACAGACGTGGCCGGTCGGGTCCTTCGGCTCGCCGCACATGGGACAGGTGGGGCGGCCGGCGCGCTGCAGCAGGCGCGCCCGCTCGACGAACGCCGCGGCCTGAGCGCGCGTGATCGCGAAGCGCGCGGAGGCGGGCTCGGCGCCGCCGGGCGTCTCGGGCGGGCTCTCACCCTCCTCGTCCGCCTCGTCCTCGGCCGACTCGACACGCTCGTTGGCGACGACCAGGATGCGATCGCGGTCGGCGTCGTACCCCACGCCCAGCGAGCCCACCGCCCACGCCGCCTCCAGGGGCTGCAGCAGCTCGCGCTTGTCGTCGGCCGGAGGGCTGGGGGCGGGCAGCCGCGCCAGCAGGCCGCCCAGGTACTCGCCGAGGGCGGCGACCTGCTCCTTCTCGCACTTGAGCGTGACGATGGTGTCCGCTTCGCGGGCCTGCAGATAGAAGACGCGCTGGCCGGGCGGGCCGACCGCGCCGGCGGTGAAGTGATCGGGGCCGTCGAGCTGGAACGAGGCCGTCACGAGCCCGCCCCGCCGTCACCGGGACTGTTCATGCCGAGCACCATCGGCCCGAGCGCGCCGTAGGCGATCGTGGTGATCGAGCCCGGCGCGATCGCCAGCCGCTGGAAGAGATCGAGATGCATCCCGAGCGCCTGCGCGAGGGCGGCCTTGATGGGGTCGGCGTGGGACACCGCCACGACGACCCCGCCGCGATGCCGATTCACCAGCGCGGCGAGCGTGGCCGTCACCCGCGCCTGCATCTCGACGAAGGACTCGCCGTCGGGAAATCGAAAGCCGCTCGGGTAGCGCTGCACGGTGGCCCACTCCGGCCGCTTGCTCAGCCGGTCGAGCCGCACGCCCGTCCAGCTCCCGACGTCCAGCTCGAGGAGCCCCCGATCGATGCGGAGGGCCAGGCCGCGGGCGCGCGCGATCGGCGCCGCCGTCTCCCGGGCGCGCTCCAGCGGCGAGGCGTACACGGCGGCGACGCGCTCGAGGGCCCCGATGCGGCGGGCCGCGGCGTCGGCCTGGCGCCGGCCGTCGTCGGACAGGTGGAGGCCCGGCGCGCGACCGGGCAGCACGTGCCCGGTCGTCGCGGTCTGCCCGTGTCGTACGAGGAGAACAGTCGTGGGCTTCCCGGCGGCGCGGATGCGACGACCTCAGCGGCTGCCGCGCTTGGGCGGCACCACCCAGTAGTAGATCGTGTGCTCCTCGGGGACCTTCACCGTGATCGTCTGCAGCGGCTTCCAG
>JAICGY010000407.1 GCA_025922915.1 Candidatus Methylomirabilota bacterium
CAGGCCCAGGACCTCGCCGTCCGGTGGAACTGCAAGGCCGGCAAGTGCGGGTCGTGCAGCGCGGAGATCAACGGCAAGCCGCGGCTGATGTGCATGACGCGCATGGACCTGTTCACCGAGGCGGAGCCGATCTCGGTGGCGCCGATCCGCGCCTTCCCGCTCATCCGCGACCTCGTGACCGACGTCTCGTACAACTTCGAGAAGGCCCGGCAGGTGCCGCCGCTCCGGCTCAAGCCGCCGGAGCCGGACGGCACCTACCGGATGATGCAGGAGGACATCGATCGCATCCAGGAGTTCCACAAGTGCATCGAGTGCTTCCTGTGCCAGGACGTGTGCCACGTCATCCGCGACCACGAGGAGAACAAGAAGGCCTTCGCCGGCCCGCGCTTCTTCATCAAGCTGGCCGGGCTCGACATGCATCCGCTCGACACGCGCGACCGCGCGGCGTTCGTGAAGGAGGCGGCCGGCGTCGGTCTCTGCAACATCACGAAGTGCTGCACGGAGGTCTGCCCCGAGCACATCCACATCACGGACAACGGCATCATCCCGCTCAAGGAGCGGATGGCCGACGACTTCTTCGACCCCGTCCTCTGGCTCGTCCGCAAGTTCCGGGGGCAGAAGCCGCGGCGGCCGTGAAGGTCCACGAGTACCAGGCCAAGCAGCTGCTGCGGGAGTTCGGCGTCCCGGTGCCGCGGGGCGACGTGGCCGACACGCCGGCCCGGGCCCGCGAGGTCGCGACTCGGCTGGGCGGGCGCGTCGTCGTGAAGGCCCAGGTGCACGCGGGCGGGCGGGGCAAGGCGGGCGGCATCAAGCTCGCCGACACGCCGGCCGACGCCGAGCGGGCGGCCGGCGAGATCCTCGGCATGCGGCTCCGGACGCCCCAGACGCCGCCGGAGGGCATCCTCGTCCGCGCCGTCTGGGTCGAGGAGGCCTCGGCGATCGACCGCGAGCTCTACCTCTCGATCACCCTCGACCGGACCCGGTCGGCCCACGTCGTCATGGGCTCCCGGGCGGGCGGCATGGACATCGAGGAGGTGGCCGCGCGCACGCCGGAGGCGATCCTCCGCGAGTGGGCCCACCCCGCGCTCGGGCTGGGGGACTTCCAGGCCCGGCGGCTCGCGTTCGGGCTCGGCCTGGCCGGCGACGCCTTCAAGCAGGCGGTCGCCCTGCTGCGGAGCCTCTTCGCGCTCTACCTCGCCCGGGACTGCTCGCTCGTGGAGATCAATCCGCTGGTCGTGACGACGGACGGGCGCGTGCTGGCGCTCGACGCCAAGCTCAACTTCGACGACAACGCGCTCTTCCGCCATCCGGCGATCGCGGCGCTGCGGGACGTCCACGAGGAGGACCCCCTCGACGTCGAGGCGTCGCGGTACGGGCTCAACTACATCAAGCTCGACGGGGACGTCGGCTGCATGGTGAACGGGGCCGGCCTCGCCATGGCCACGATGGACATCGTGAAGCTGGCGGGCGGCGAGCCCGCGAACTTCCTGGACGTCGGGGGCGGCGCCTCGCCGGAGCAGATCGAGAACGCCTTCCGGATCCTGTCCTCGGATGCCCGGGTCAAGGCCGTCTTCATCAACGTCTTCGGCGGCATCCTGCGCGTCGACCGCCTCGCCGAGGGCGTGATCGCCGCCGTGCGCACGCTCGGCCTCACCCTCCCCGTCGTGCTCCGGGCCGAGGGGACGAACGTCGAGCTCGGCAAGAAGATGCTTGCCGAGTCGGGGCTCCCGCTCGTCATGGCGGACGACATGGGGGACGGGGCCCGCAAGGCGGTGGCCCTGGCCCGCGGCGAGCGCCCGTGAGCATCCTGGTCGACCGCTCCACGCGCGTCGTGGTGCAGGGGATCACGGGCCGCGAGGGCGCCTTCCACGCCGCGCGCTGCCGCGAGTACGGCACCACCGTCGTCGGCGGCGTCACCCCGGGCAAGGGCGGCACCACGCACGACGGCTTCGCCGTCTGGAACACCGTCGCCGAGGCGGTGCAGGCGGAGGGCGCCACCTGCTCCCTGATCTTCGTGCCCCCGGCCGCCGCCGCCGACGCCATCATGGAATCGGCGGCGGCCGGCGTCCCCCTGATCATCTGCATCACGGAGGGGATCCCGGTCGGCGACATGGTGCGCGCCAAGCACTTCCTGGCATCCACCACGAGCCGGCTGATCGGCCCCAACTGCCCGGGGGCGATCACGCCCGGCCAGGCGAAGATCGGGATCATGCCCGGCCACATCCACCGGCCGGGACCGGTCGGGGTCGTCTCCCGGAGCGGCACCCTCACGTACGAGGTCGTGGGCCAGCTCACGGCGCGGTCGCTCGGGCAGTCGAGCTGCGTCGGCATCGGCGGCGACCCCGTGAACGGGACGTCCTTCGTCGACGTCCTCCGGCTGTTCAACGAGGATCCGGAGACGGCGGCCATCATGCTGATCGGCGAGATCGGGGGGAGCGCGGAGGAGGACGCCGCCGCCTACGTGGCGGCGCACGTGCGCAAGCCGGTCGTCGCGTTCATCTGCGGCCAGACGGCGCCGCCCGGGCGGCGCATGGGCCACGCGGGAGCGATCATCGCGGGCGGCAAGGGGACGGCGGCGGAGAAGATGAAGGCCCTGGAGGCGGCGGGCGCGACGCTGGTCCGCAGCCCCGCGGACATGGGCGCGACCGTCGCGAAGGTGATGGGACGATGACGAGGACCGAGCGGACGCTGGCGATCATCAAGCCGGACGCCGTCGCCAAGGGCGTGGCGGGCCGGATCATCAGCCGGATCGAGGAGAGCGGGCTCGCGATCCTCGCCGCCCGGCTGGTGCACCTCACGGACGCGCAGGCGCGCGGGTTCTACGCCGTGCACCGGGACCGGCCGTTCTACGCGAGCCTCTGCGCCTTCATGACGCAGGGGCCGTGCCTGCCGATGGTGCTGGAGGGCGAGAACGCCATCCAGCGCTGGCGCGACCTCATGGGCGCGACGGATCCGGCCAGCGCCGCGCCGTCCACCATCCGCAAGGAGTTCGCGTCCTCGATCGAGGCCAACGCCGTCCACGGCTCGGACGCGCCGGAGACGGCGGCGTTCGAGATCCCGTACTTCTTCGCCGCCGTCGAGATCTGTCCCCGGTAGCCGGCGACCGCTACCCCGCGACGCTCGGCGGACGCGAGCGCTGGAAGACCATCGGCGCCGTGCTCCTGGGCGTCGTCGTCTTCTCGGTGGTCGGGATCGGGGCGGCGATCCGGACCGGGGACCCGCGCTGGATCTTCCTGAGCCTGCCGTTCACCG
>JAICGY010000408.1 GCA_025922915.1 Candidatus Methylomirabilota bacterium
CCACCCCCCAGCGGCGCGGCCCCATCCCACCTCGGCGGAGCCCAGTCGCCGCCGGCGTGGCGCGGCGCGGCCCAGCCGCCATCGTGGGGCGGCCCGGCCCAGCGCGGCGCAGCCCAGCCGCCGCCGCTCCGAGCGCCGTCGCGGCCGCTCTTCCGAGCGCCGGCTCCGCCGGCGCCCGACCCCGTCCCGTCTCCTCGCGCGCTCCCGGTGGGGGGCGTCGGGGGGAGCGGCGCTCGCTCCCCCCGACCTTGAGATGGACGTCCTTCTCCAGCACCTCGTGAACGGCCTGGTGCTGGGCGGCACCTACGCGCTGCTCGGCATCGGGCTCACCCTGATCTTCGGGCTGATGCACCTGGTCAACTTCGCCCACGGCGAGTTCTACACGCTGGGGGCCTACGCGACCTTCGCCGCGCTCGCGCTGGCCGGGCTGAACTTCTTCCTCGCCGTGGCCGCGGCGATCGTGGCCGGCGCGGTGCTCGGCGCGCTCTGCGAGCGCGTCCTGCTCGCGCCCCTGCGCGGGGAGTCGATCGACACCACGATGCTCGTGATGATCGGGCTCTGGATCGCCATGCAGAACGGCGAGCTGCTCGTGTGGGGCGGCGTGGCCAAGTCGATCCCCCACCCGTTCCCGACCGCGCCCTGGACGTTCGGGCCGGTGTCGATCGCCCCGCTCCGCGTCTTCGTGCTCGCCGCGGCCGCCGCCCTCATCGTGGCCGCCCACCTCGTCATCCAGCGGACGACGCTCGGCCGGGCGATGCGCGCGACGTTCCAGGACCGTGACACCGCCGCGCTGATGGGCGTGCGGATCGGCCGCATCTACATGCTCACCTTCGCCTTCGGCTCCGCGCTCGCGGCGGCCGCCGGCGCCCTGCTCGGGCCGATCTTCCTCGCCTATCCCTCGATGGGCGATCTGGCCTCGCTGAAGGCCTTCTCGGTGGTCATCCTGGGCGGGCTCGGCAACCTCGCCGGCGCGACGGTCGGCGGGCTCTTGCTGGGCATCGCGGAGGAGCTCGGGGCGGGCTACGTCTCGTCGGGCTACCGGGACGCCGTGGGCTTCGTGATCATCATCCTCGTGCTGCTGCTGCGTCCCTCGGGGCTCTTCGCCCGCGCCGAACGCATCGGGTGACGCCGCCCGCCCACGCCGCCTGGCGCCGGCGGCTGCTCGCCGGCGCGTTCGCCGCCCTGCTCCTGACCGTCCCGGTCTGGCTCGCCAGCCCCTATCACCTCCACGTCGTCATCATGGCCGGGATCTTCACGATCCTCGCACTCAGCCTGAACCTGCTACTGGGCTACACCGGGCAGCTGTCGCTCGGCCACGCGGCGTTCTTCGGGATCGGGGCCTACACCTCGGCGCTGACGAGCCTGAGCCTGGAGTGGTCGTTCTGGCTCGCCATGCCGGCCGCGGTGCTGGCGACCGGGCTCGCGGGGTGGGCGATCGGCCGGCTCGCGCTCAAGCTGCGGGGCGCCTACTTCGTGCTGGTGACGATCTCGTTCGCCGGAGTCATCTCGCTGGTGAGCGTGAACTGGATGGAGCTGACGAACGGGCCGCTCGGGCTGCCCGGCGTGCCGGCGCCCGCGCTGGCCGGGATCGAGCTGCGCACGAAGGACCACTACTACTACCTGGTGCTCGGAGGGGCCGCCGCGTCGTTCCTCGTCTGCCGGCGGCTCGTGCTCTCGCGCCTCGGCCGTGCCTTCGTCGCGCTCCGGGAGAACGAGCCGCTCGCCGAGTCCGTCGGCGTCGACCCGACCCGCACCCTCGTGCTCGCCGCCGTCGTGAGCGCGGGGATGGCCGGGCTCGCCGGCAGCCTCTACGCGCACTACACGCGGTTCGTCAGCCCCGAGGTCTTCCTGTTCTCCTACACGGTCACGATGGTGGTCATGGTGGTCGCCGGCGGCAAGGGTACGCTCGCCGGGCCCGTCGTCGGCGCCGTGCTCTTCACCGCCCTGCCCGAGGCGCTGCGCGAGGCGATGGCCTGGCAGTGGCAGATGCTCGCCTACGGCGTGCTGCTCGTCCTCCTGGTCTTCTTCCTGCCCCGGGGCATCGTCCCCGCGCTCCAGCGATGGCGACGCTAGCCGTCGAGGACCTGGCCGTCGACTTCGGCGGCGTGGCCGCGCTGGCCGGCGTCAGCTTCCGCGTGGCGCCGGGCACGATCACGAGCCTCATCGGGCCGAACGGCGCCGGGAAGACGACGGCGTTCAACGCGATCACCGGCTACCTCCGGCCCGGGCGCGGTCGCGTCACCTGGGACGGCGCCCCGCTCACCGGCCGGCGCCCGTGCGACATCGCCCGGCGGGGCGTCGTGCGCACGTTCCAGAAGACGAGCGTCTTTCCCGCGGTCAGCGTCCGGGACAACGTCCTCATCGGGCTGCACCTGACCGGGCGCGCGGGCGTGTGGGCCATCCTGGCCGGCCGGCGCGCGGTGCGCGAGGAGGAGGCGCGGCTGGCCGGGGAGGCCGAGGAGATCCTGCGCTTCGTGGGGCTGGAGCACCGCCGCCGGGAGGCCGCCGCCGACCTGCCCTACGGCGAGCAGCGGCTCGTGGAGCTGGCCGTGGCCCTCGCCGCGCGGCCGCGCCTGCTGCTGCTCGACGAGCCCGCCGCCGGCATGACGGGCGGCGAGAAGACGCGGCTCGTGGAACTCGTCCGCGCGGTGCGCGAGCGGGGCGTCACCGTCCTGCTGGTCGAGCACGACATGCGGCTCGTCATGGGCATCTCGGACACGGTCGTGGTCCTCAACCACGGCCGCGTCATCGCCGAGGGACCGCCGGCGGTGATCCAGACGCATCCGGACGTCGTGCGCGCATACCTGGGAGGCGGCGGTGCTCCGGCTTGAGGGCGTCCGCGCCGCCTACGGGCCGATCGAGGCCCTGCGCGGCGTCGACCTCGAGGTGCGGGCGGGCGAGCTGGTCTGCCTGCTCGGGGCCAACGGCGCCGGCAAGTCGACGACGCTGCGCACCATCTCGGGGCTGGTGCGCCCGACGGCGGGACGCATCGTCCTGGACGGGCAGGCGATCGACGGCCTCGAGCCCGCGGCGATCCTGCGCGCGGGCATCGCCCACTGCCCCGAGGGGCGGCGCGTCTTCCCGTACCTCACGGTGGATGAGAACCTCGCCATGGGCGCCTACGTACGGCGCGATCGCGACGGCGTGGGGGGCGACCTGGAGCGCGTGTGCGGGCTCTTCCCGATCCTCGCGGAGCGGCGGCAGCAGGCGGCCGGCACCCTCTCCGGCGGCGAGCAGCAGATGCTGG
>JAICGY010000409.1 GCA_025922915.1 Candidatus Methylomirabilota bacterium
GGATGCGCGGCCCGACAATCGAGAAGAGCCGCTCGTCGTGGCATCCCGTTCGCAGGGCGACGCCAGGTGGCGACTTCTCGTCGTCAAACTTGCGCGAGGAGGTCCGGCGGGCATGCGCGTGCTGGGCGTCAACGGCGTCTTCCACGACCCGGCGGCGGCGCTCGTCGTCGACGGCGAGATCGTCGCGGCGGCCGAGGAGGAGCGCTTCACGCGCCGCAAGCACGGGAAGGCGCCCGTTCCCTTCTCGACGTGGGAGCTGCCCGAGCAGGCCGCGCGGTGGTGCCTGGCCCACGCGGGCCTCGAGCCGGAGGACGTCGACGCCGTGGCGTACTCGTACGAGCCGCGGCTCGCCGCGGCCGCCGGTCCGGATCTGACGGACGGCGCGTGGGAGGGGCTGCGGACGCTGTACGCGCAGCGCGCGCCCCGCTTCCTGGCCACGGCGCTGCCCGGTCTCGATCCCGAGCGCGTGCGGTTCGTGCCGCACCACGTGGCCCACGCCGCCTCGGCCTACCTGGCGGCCCCGGCGGAGACCTCGAGCGTTCTCGTGCTCGACGGCCGCGGCGAGCGCGCCTCGCACCTGGCCGGGCGTGCCCTCGACGGCGAGCTGAAGATCCTCGCGATCCAGTACCTGCCGCACTCTCTCGGCCTGCTCTACGAGGAGGCGACCGAGCACCTCGGGTTCAAGCGCTCGTCGGACGAGTACAAGGTGATGGCGCTCGCCGCCTACGGGCAGCCGCGCTTCCTGGGCATCCTGCGCGAGCGCGTGCGGGCGACCGGGCAGGGCGGCTTCGAGACGCTGCCGGTCGACTGGAACCGGCTCGCGCCCCGCGTCCGGGCCGAGGCGTGGGACGAGCGCCACGCCGACCTCGCCGCCAGCGTGCAGACCCGGCTGCAGGAGGTGATGCTCGATCTCGCGTGCTGGCTCCACGCCGTCACCGGTGACTGCGACCTCACCATGGCGGGCGGCGTCGCGCTGAACTGCGTGGCCAACTCGTTCCTGGCCGAGCACGGCCCCTTCGACCGCGTGTGGGTCCAGCCGGCCGCGGGTGACGCGGGCACCGCCCTCGGCGCCGCCCTCTACATCGCCCGCGGTCTCGGCGATCCGATCGCCCCGATGCGGTCCGTTGCGCTCGGGCGCGGCTGGACGGACGAGGAGATCGGAGGGTGGCTACGCCGCTCCGCGGTGGCGCACGAGCGGCCGGACGACATCGCCGAGGCCGCCGCGGAGATCCTCGCCGACAACGGCATCGTGGCCTGGTTCCAGGGGCGCAGCGAGCTCGGGCCGCGCGCCCTGGGCCATCGCAGCCTGCTCGCCAACCCCGCTCACGCCGGCAACCTCTCGCGGCTCAACGACATCAAGGGCCGCGAGCAGTTCCGGCCGGTGGCCCCGATGGTGCTCCTCGAGCGGGCCGCGTCGATCTTCGAAGGTCCCTTGCCGAGCCCGTTCATGCTCTTCACCCACCGCGTCCAACCGGAGTGGCGGGGCCGCATCCCGGCCGCGATCCACGTGGACGGAACGGCGCGCATCCAGACCGTCGATCCGCTGGAGGAGCCCCTGGTGGCCCGGCTGCTGACGGGGTTCGAGCTGCGCACCGGATTGCCGGTCCTGGTCAACACGAGCCTCAACACCGCCGGACGGCCCATGGTGGACGATCCGCGTGACGCCCTCGAGTGCTTCGGCTCGGCCCCGATCGACGCCCTGGCGATCGGGCCGTACCTGGTGCGCCGCCACCGATGAGGGTGGACGTCGTGGTCCCGACCGTCGGGCGCCCCTCGCTCGCCACGCTGCTCGAGGCGCTCGCGGCCGGGCGCGGGCCGACACCCGACCGCATCTGGCTCGTGGACGACCGCCGGGACGACGTCGCACCGCTGCTGCCGGCCGGCCCGCCCGCCGCTCTCGCCGACCGGGTCACCATTCTTCGCGGCCGCGCCGCCGGTCCCGCGGCCAGCCGCAACGTCGGCTGGCGCGCCTCGACCGCCGAGTGGATCACCTTTCTCGACGACGACGTCGTGCCGGGCGACGACTGGCCGGAGGCGCTGTGGCGGGACCTCGCCTCGCTTCCGGCCGGCGTCGCGGCGAGCCAGGGGCGCATCGTCGTGCCGCTGCCGGAAAACCGTCGCCCCACCGACTGGGAGCGCAACGTGCGCGGTCTCGAGGTGGCCTCGTGGGCCACCGCGGACATGGCGTTTCGCCGGCGCGCGCTGCAGTCGGTCGGGGGCTTCGACGAGCGCTTCCCGCGCGCGTATCGCGAGGACGCGGATCTCGCCCTGCGCCTCCTGGACGCGGGCTGGCGGCTGGTGCGGGGCGAGCGCCGCGTCGCGCACCCCGTGCGGCCCGCCGGCTGGTGGGTCAGCGTCCGCCTGCAGGCCGGCAACGCGGACGACGTTCTCATGCGCCTGCGCCACGGCCCGGGCTGGCATCGGCGCGTCGGCGGCCTCCCGGGCCGCCGCGCCGCCCATCTCGTCACCACCGGCGCGGCGGCGCTGGCCCTCACGGCCACCGTGCTCCGCCGCCGCCCGCTCGCCCGCCTCGCGGCCGCCCTCTGGCTCGGCGCCACCGCCGAGCTCGTCTGGCGCCGCATCGCCCCCGGTCCCCGCACCGCCCACGAGATCGCGAGGATGGTGACCACGAGCGCCGCCATCCCCATCGCCGCCACCTACCACTGGCTCCACGCGTGGCTCACCCTCCCCCCCACCCTGGCGCGCTCGGGACGGACGGCACGCGCCGACGCGGGTGTCGCCGGGTCCGCGTCCCGCGACGGGCGGGCGGTCCCGAAAGCCGTGCTGCTGGATCGCGACGGCACGCTGATCGTCGACGCCCCGTACAACGGCGACCCGGCGCGCGTGGTCCCCGTGCCGGGCGCGCGCGCCGCCGTCGACCGGCTGCGCGCCGCCGGCGTGCGCCTCGCCGTCGTCTCCAACCAGAGCGGGATCGCGCGCGGCCTGGTGACCCGCGAGCAGGTGGCCACGGTCAACGCGCGCGTGGAGGAGGAGCTGGGCCCGCTCGGGCCCTGGCTCGTCTGCCCGCACGCGCCGGATGACGGCTGCGCGTGTCGCAAGCCGGCGCCCGGGCTGGTCCTGCGCGCGGCGGCCGCCCTCGGCGTGCGCGCAGAGGACTGCGTGCTCATCGGCGACATCGGCGCCGACGTCGCGGCGGCGCACGCCGCCGGGGCGCGGGCCATCCTCGTGCCCACGCCCGTCACCCGCCAGGACGAGATCGGGCGCGCCCCGGCCGTCGCTCCGGACC
>JAICGY010000410.1 GCA_025922915.1 Candidatus Methylomirabilota bacterium
GGCAGGCCGAGACCGCCAACCGCGTGAAGGACGAGTTCCTGGCGATGCTCGGCCACGAGCTCCGCAATCCCCTGAGCGTGATCAGCAGCGCCATCGGGTTCCTCGACCGCGTGAGCTCGCCCGACGACCGCGCCGTGCGGGCGCGACGCACGATCGCGGCGCAGATCCGGCACCTCGCGGACATCATCGAGGACCTCCTCGACGTGGCGCGCCTGGACTCCGGCAAGATCCGCCTCGCGCGGCGCCCGCTCGACGTCGCGGGGATCGTGCGTCGCTGCGTCGGCGCCCTGCACGAGGCGGAGCAGACGGGCGGCCACACCGTCGGTCTCGAGCTCGCGCCCGCCTGGGCCGAGGTCGACGAGACGCGGCTCGAGCAGATCGTCACCAACCTCGTGCTCAACGCCACGAAGTTCACGCCGCCCGGGGGCCAGGTGCGCGTCACGGTCGGCCCGGACGGCGAGCAGGTGCTGATCCGCGTCGCCGACACCGGCATCGGGATCCCGGGCGAGATGCTCACCCGCATCTTCGACCTGTTCGTGCAGGGGTCCCACGGGGTGGACCGCGCGCCGGGCGGCCTCGGCCTCGGTCTCGCGCTGTCCCGCCGGCTCGTGGAGCTGCACGGCGGGAGCATCGAGGCCGCCAGCGGGGGAACCGGACGGGGCGCGACGCTCACCGTTCGCCTGCCGCGCGTGGCCGCGCCCCCGTCCGCGTCCCCACCGCCGGCGGCCGGGCCCGTCCCGCCCGGGCGGCGCGTGCTCGTCGTCGAGGACAACGCCGACGGCCGCGCGATGCTGCGCGCCCTGCTCGAGCTGGACGGCCACGACGTGCACGAGGCCGCCGACGGTCCCGCGGGCGTCCAGCAGGCGGCCGCGCTCCGGCCCGACGTGGTCATCGTCGACGTGGGGCTTCCCGGCTACGACGGGTACGAGGTCGCCCGCCGCGTGCGCGCCAGCGGCCTGAAGACGGTCCTCGTGGCTCTCACCGGATACGGGCAGCCCGAGGACCGCCGCCGGGCGCTCGAGGCCGGGTTCGACCACTACCTGGTCAAGCCGGTGGAGGCGCGCGCGCTGGGGCGCCTGCTCACCGGCGAGGGTCGCTGAAGGCGGACGCCGCTCCGCTTGACTCGCCGCCCGCCGCCGTAGGACTCTCGCTGCCGTGCCTCCGATCGCGCTCGGGCTGCAGGCGTCGCTGCCGGCCGCGTGACGGCCCTCGGCGCCGCGCTCCGCCGGCTCGCCGCCGCCCTCGCCCACCTCGGCGGCGCCGTGATCGGCGCGGTGGCGCTGATGTCGACGGCCAGCATCCTCGGGCGCGCGCTCCTGGACCGGCCCATCCTCGGCGACTTCGAGCTCGTGGAGATCGGCACCGCGGTGGCCGGCTCCCTCTTCCTGCCCTACTGCCAGGCCGCGCGCGGCCACATCATCGTCGACTTCTTCACGTTGCGGGCCGGTCCGCGCGCGATCCGCGCCCTCGACCGGGTCGGCGACCTGCTCATCGCCGCCGTCCTCCTCGTCGTCGCCTGGCGTACCCTGATCGGCTGCCTCGACATCGCGCAGACGGGCGAGACCAGCATGCTCATGCGCGTCCCGATCTGGCTGGGCTACGCCGCGATGGTCCCGGGCGTCGTGGCCGCCGGGGTGACCGCCCTCGCCCAGGCCTGCGGCGTCGACACGGCGGAGCCGGCCCGGAGTGAGTAACCTCGAGTCCGCGGGCCTCGTCCTGGGGGCGATGCTCGTCCTCATCGCCCTCCGCGTGCCCATCGGCGCCGCCATGTTCGTCACGGGGGCCATCGGCTACTGGGCGATGGTGGGCGAGACGGCGCTGCTCAGCTACCTCAAGGGGCTGCTCTGGGCGCGCTTCTCCGTCTACGACCTGTCCGTCATCCCGCTCTTCCTGCTCATGGGACAGTTCGCGTCGGCCGCCGGGTTCTCCCGCACGCTCTTCCACGCGGCGAACACGCTGCTCGGGCATCGCCAGGGGGGCGTCGCGATGGCCGCCATCGTGGCCTGCATGGCCTTCGGCTCGATCTGCGGCTCGTCCGTCGCCACCGCCGCCACCATGTCGCAGGTCGCGCTGCCCGAGATGAAGCGCCTGGCCTACTCCGACCGGCTGGCCACGGGGAGCCTCGCCGTCGGCGGCACGCTCGGGATCCTGATCCCGCCGTCCGTGATCCTGATCATCTACGCCCTGCTGGCCGAGCAGAGCATCATCAAGCTCTTCGCCGCCGCCCTCGTCCCCGGACTCCTGGCCACCGTGCTCTACCTGGTGACGATCGCGGTGTACGTGCGGCTCGTGCCCGGCCACGCCACCGTGCAGCCGCGCGTCCCGGCCCGCGAGCGGCTGCGCGCGCTGCAGGAGGCCTGGCCGATCGGGGCCATCTTCCTGTCGGTCTTCGCCGGGATCTACGGCGGGTACTTCACGGCGACGGAGGGCGCGGCGGTGGGCACGATGGCGACGCTCACGCTCGGCCTCGCCCGGCGCCAGCTCCAGTGGCGAACGGTCGCCGGGTGCTTCCTGCCCACCGCCCAGGCGACGGCGATGATCCTCGTCGTGCTCCTCGGCGCCAACATGATGAACACCGCGCTCGCCGTCTCCCGGGTGCCGGCGGACATGGCGGCCTGGATCGGCGGGCTGGCGCTTCCGCCGCTGCTGATCGTCGGGGGATTCCTCGCCGGCTTCATCCTGCTCGCGTGCGTTCTCGACGAGCTGGCCATGATGCTGCTCCTGCTCCCCATCCTGCTGCCGAGCATCCTCGCCCTCGACCTGTTCGGGTTGCCGGCCGAGCACAAGGCCATCTGGTTCGGCATCCTCATGCTGATCGCCATCGGCATCGGGCTCGTCGCCCCCCCGATCGGGCTGAACGTCTACGTCGTCGCGAACATCGCCCGGTCCGTCCCCATCGGCGAGATCTACCGGGGCGTGCTGCCTTTCCTGCTCGCCGACCTCGTGCGCATCACCCTGGTCCTGCTCGTCCCGCCCCTCACCCTCTGGGCACTGCGGTTCGTGCGATAATCGCGGCTCCACGCCGCGCCGGCGCGCGCAGCGCGTCCGTCGCAGGCCGACACACATCGAACCCAGGAGGTCGGACATGAGAGTGAGCGCCCGTCTCGGCGCGGTCGCGGGTCTTCTCACGCTGCTGGCCGGTGTCGTGTCGCCGGCCGCCGCGCCGCCAATCACGCTCCGCATCCACCAGTTCCTGCCCGCGGCGGCCCCC
>JAICGY010000411.1 GCA_025922915.1 Candidatus Methylomirabilota bacterium
ATGGCGGGACACCCCGATGCCCAGGCCCGCATCGTCCAGGGCCTGATCACCGGGATCGGGTTCATCGGGGGCGGGGCGATCCTCAAGAGCGAGGGCAGCGTTCGCGGCACCGCGACCGCGGCCAGCATCTGGAACACGGGCGCCATCGGCGCCGCCGTCGCCTTCGGCCGCTACGAGATCGCGCTGCTGCTCACCGTGCTGAACTTCGTCACGCTCCGCTGGCTGGCCCACTTCAAGGCCGACGAGCCGGGCCCCCGGAGCTGAGCCCGACCGGCCGGACCCGGCGCCGGGTGGCGGCAGCGGTACCATGGGGCGAGGGAGGGACCACCATGTGGGGTGCGGGGAAGAAGACCGTGATGCCGACCAGGGAGCAGGCGCTGCCGGGGCGCGCGCAGCGCATGCCAGTGCCGGAGCGCCACCACGTCTCGGGCAACCGCATCGTCGAGCCGTTCCCGGACGGGCACGACCAGGCGATGTTCGGCATGGGGTGCTTCTGGGGCGCGGAGAAGGGGTTCTGGTCGCTGCCCGGCGTGTACGCCACGATGGTCGGCTACGCCGGCGGTCACACGCCGAACCCGACCTACGAGGAGGTGTGCACCGGGCTCACCGGCCACAACGAGGTGGTCCGGGTGGTCTACGACCCGGCCCGGGTGTCGTACGAGGACCTGCTCCGCGTGTTCTGGGAGAGCCACGACCCGACCCAGGGGATGCGCCAGGGCAACGACGTCGGCACGCAGTATCGCTCGGGGATCTACGTCTACTCGCCCGAGCAGCGGCGGCTCGCCGAGGCCTCGCGCGACGTCTACCAGCGCAACCTCACGAAGGCCGGCTACGGGCGGATCACGACGGAGATCGTCGACGCGCCGGAGTTCTACTACGCCGAGGACTACCACCAGCAGTACCTCGCGAAGAATCCCTGGGGCTACTGCGGTCTCGGTGGCACCGGCGTCGCCTGCCCGACCGGCCTGGCGCACGGCGCCGCGCGCTGAGCGGTCGGCGGCTCAGGCGGGGCGCAGCGTGTAGGTCCAGCACTCGCCCTCGAGCACGACCGTGCCGTCCTGGCGGGTGATCGTCGCCTTGAGCTGGCACACCGGCTTGTCGGACTTGAGCGCCAGCACCTCCACCTCGGCGGTGAGCGTGTCGTCGAGGTAGGTGGGGGCGAGGTACCGGAGCGTCTGGCTCATGAACACCGTGCCCGGGCCGGGCAGGTCCATGGCCACGAGCGTGTTCAGCATGCCGGCCGCGATGCCGCCCTGGGCCACGAGACGCCCGAAGCGCGTCCGCGCGGCGAACGCCGCGTCGAAGTGCAGGGGATTGCGGTCGCCCGTGATCTCGGCGTAGAGCGCGACTTCGCGCGCGGTCACCGTTTGCTCGCGTCGCGCGCGCTGGCCGACGCGCAGGCCGAGCGGCCCCACCGGATCGCCGTGGCCCGCGCCCGTCACCGCCGTCATCGTGCCGGCTCCTTTCCCGCGGGGACCGGGCCGTCGTGAACGGCGGCGGTGTCGGCCGTCAGGACGGCGAGGCCCGCGCACACCAGCGAGGCGGCGAGCAGCGCGAAGACGGCCGGGTAGCTGCCGAGCCCCACCCACAGGAGGGAGGCGGCGACCGGGCCGATCGCCCGCGCGCCGTTGGCGCCCAGCGCGACGGCCCCGCTGATCGCGCCGTAGTGCCGGGGGCCGAAGATCTCCGCGAGCGAGGTGGCGCGCGCCAGCGTGCTCATCCCGTTGGCGGCGCCCGCGAGCACGACCACCGGCACGATGGTCGGCAGGAGCCAGCCGAGCAGCGGCAGCTGCGCGATGCCGAGCGCCTGGACGAGGAACACCGACGAGGTCATCCAGCGCGCGCCCAGGCGGGCGGCGATCGGCACGAAGAGCATGCGGCCGGGGAGCTGCATCGCGCCCATCCAGCCGATGACGGCGGCCGCGATGGCCGCCGAGTAGCCGAGATCGACCAGGAACGGGATCAGGTGGGTGGTCATCGAGATCGTCGCGAAGTTGCTGATCACGAACGCGACGGCGAGCACCCAGAAGACGCGCGTGCGCGCGGCGCGCCGGAGAGTCACCCCCGGGGCCGGCGTGGGCGTCCCGCCGCGGGTGGTGCCGCCGGCGCCGGGGCCCTGGCGGAGCGCCAGCGCGTGGAGGGGGATGGTGAGCACGCCGACCACGACGGCGAGCGTGAGCAGGGCCGATCGCCAGCCCATGCGCTCGAGCAGCCAGGCCTCGATGGGCATGAAGATGGTGCTGGCGAGCCCGGCCGCGAGCGTGAGCGTCAGCAGGGCGCGGTCGCGGTGCCGGTGAGGGAACCAGCTGACGACGGCCGCGAAGGCCGGCTCGTAGAGCGTCGCCGCCATGGCGATGCCCATGAGGAACCAGACGACGTAGAGCGCCGCCACGCTCTCGACCTGCGACCACGCCACGATGAGCGCGGTGCCGAGGCAGGAGCCGAGGGTCATGAGCGCCCGCGGCCCGTGGCGGTCGAGCCAGCGTCCGACGGAGATGGCCAGCAGCGCGGACACGCCGAGCCCGACCGAGAAGGCCCCGGTGACGGCGATGCGCGAGGCGCCGAGCGAGTCCTCCATCGGGCGCAGGAAGACGGGGAAGCCATAGTAGATGATGCCCCAGGTGACGGTCTCGGTGATCGAGAGCGTCGCCACGACGATCCAGCCGTAGTAGACGTCGGTTGAGCCGAGGCGGACAACGTGCGCGGAGCGGGCAGCCACGGGCGTGGTCACAGAGCCGCCATTGTAGCCGATGGCCGGGGCGCCGGTGCCTGCGGCACTCCCGTTGCACGCGCGGTCCGCATGGGGAGGCTCGCGACGCTCGCAGTGCTGCTGCTGGCGCAGCTGGCGTGCGCCCGTGGGGTCCCGATCGCCTGGCCCCCGCCGGAGTCCGGACCGCTCAAGCACGTCTGGGTCGTCCGCCACGGCTGGCACACTCGCATCGCGGTCCGGCGCGCGGACGTCGACCGGCGGATCTGGCCCGAGAGCCAGGCCTTCGGCCCCGTCGCCTTCGTGGAGGTCGGCTGGGGCGACCGCGACTTCTACCCGGAGGACGCCCCGTCGATCTGGGACGCGATCGATGCCGTCATCCGCCCCACGCCGGCCGCCCTGCACGTCGGCGGCTTCGACCCGCCGCCGCCCGCGTTCCTGCCGGGCAACGCCATGGTACGGGTGCCGGTGCCGGCCGAGGGCTTCGACC
>JAICGY010000412.1 GCA_025922915.1 Candidatus Methylomirabilota bacterium
CGGACCTCCACGCGGTAGAGCCGCGCGGCGTTGCCCCCGAAGATCGCGCTCTTCACCAGGCCGTCGGGCGGCCCCAGCGGCGCGAACCCGTGCTGCCGCCGCATGTCCTCGGGAATCTCCAGGCGCCGCAGGGCCTCGATCTGCCACTGGGGCGAGCCGTACCACACGGAGTCCGTCCCCCAGAGCACGTGGTCGGCCCCCACGCCGCGCACCAGCGTGCCGAGCAGGGCGGCCGCGAACCGCGGGTTGGCGACCGCGGAGTTCGCGAAGGCGGTGCCGATCTCCGCGTAGACGTTGGCGACCCCGAGCTTCGCCGGGAGCTCCGCGAGGTCGGTCGCCCACTTGATGCGCCCGGTCCGCTGGAACTCGTCGAGGGCGGCCTCGGGCGTCTCCAGGAAGGCCCGCAGCGCCGAATGGTAGATGACGAAGTTGATCTGCGGCCAGTCCTTCGCCGCCTTGCCCACGTCCCAGACGGTGTTGTGCTGCCAGACGTTCGGCCAGGACGTCTCGTAGTCCGCGGGCAGCAGCCCCTTGTGGATGCAGACGGTGGGGATGCCGGCCTTCACGATCTTCTCGTAGAAGGGATAGACGATCTTCTCGTCGTCGAGCCGCCAGTACGTGCCGAGCTTCGAGGGGAAGAGAGGGTCGCCGATCGTGTAGCCCTTCCAGGAGTCGGGCCGGAGCGTGAGCGCGCGGTCGACCTGATCCATCCAGCCGGGCTTCTTCGGGGTGAAGACCGCGTGACCGAGCAGCCGCCGCGACTGCGCCACCCGGTTGACCGCGGTGCGGGCGGCGGCGATCTGCTCGTTGCTGAGGAGATCCCAGGTGGGATCGTCGAAGGGGGCGCCGGACAGCAGCGCCACCTTGGTGTCGCTGTCGACGAAGATCTCCTTGACGTAGTTCTCGAACTTGAAGCGCGCCAGGGAGGTCTCGCCGGCCAGCCCGGGATTCCAGTGGGTCTTGGCGTACTTCGCCAGGTCGAGCAGGCCCTCGTGGCGGAAGTCGTCGCGCACGAAGTGCGTCTGCGCGTCGAAGACGAACTGGCCGGCGAGGGCGTCCGCCCGCGCGGCCGCCACCCCGGGCTGGCTCGCCTCCGCCGCCGTCACGTCGAAGAGCGCGCCGTACGTCTCGTTCATGGCCAGGAACGCGGCCGCCATCCCGGCCGCGCTCGCGAGGAACCCGCGCCGGCTCAGGCCGTGGCGGGGCCCGAGCCGCGCGGCCATCTCCTTCAGGCGCGCCTCGACGCGCTGCTGCGCCGGCGTCTGCGGCAGCGGGTCGAACTCGCCGTTCGACACGATCCGGGTCGGGATCGGCGAGGCGAAGGTTCGCTCGGCGGGCATCGTGCGCTGCATCGCGCGAGGCGTGAGGTAGTGGGGCATGACGCGGCCTCCTGGCGCCGGGCGGCGCCGCCGGTCCTTCCCGCGCGCACCGGGACCGCCCGGGCGGTCCCCGACGGGTGCGCCGCGGTGGCTGAGCCTCGACCGGTCGCGGCGGCCCTGTCAATGGGAAAAGATTTGCTGTGGGCTCGAAACGGGCAGGATCACGGGCGCCGTCGACCGGTGTTGCCCCACGGCGGGCCGTTCTGGTAGAACGCCTCGCATGATCGGGCCCGCCGCCGTCGTCATGCTGAGCATCGACGGGCTCCGCGCCGACCTCCTCGACGATCCATCGCTGCCGCTCCCCGCGCTGCGCGGGCTGGCGGCGCGGGGCGCCCGCGCCCGCCGCCTGCTGCCGGTCTTTCCCACCGTGACGTGGCCCTGCCACACCACCCTCGTCACGGGCGTGAGCCCGGCCCGGCACGGCGTCGTCGGCAACCTCACCTTCGACCGCGCCCGCGGCGCGGTGGTGGAGCACTTCGGCGATCGCACGGACGCGCAGGTGCGCGCGGAGACGCTGTGGGATCGCCTGCACGCGCGCGGCGCCCGGGTGGCGTCGATCTGCTGGCCCAAGACGCGGGGCGTGACGGCGATCCCCGACAACATCCCCGAGTTCTACGAGCAGGAGCTGTTCGAGCAGTACGCCTCCCGGCCGCTCTGGCACGAGCTGGCGAAGGGCGGGCTGCGCGTCGACCGCTACGGACCCTGGAGCGCGAAGCACGCGCTGGGTCCCATGCAGGACTGGCTGACGCTGGAGGCGGCCCTGCACGTCCTCCGGGTGCGGCCGCCCCGCCTCCTGCTGCTGCACTTCCTGACCCTCGACTCCTTCCAGCACGACTACGGGGTGGCGAGCCCCGAGGCGCGGTGGGCGGCCGCCCACATGGACGCGCTGCTCGGGCGGCTGCTCGACGCGCTCGGGGGCCTGGGCCGCCTGGAGTCCACGGCGCTGATGGTCTTCGGGGACCACGGCTTCGTGGACGTCGGCACCGTGCACCACCTCAACCAGCTCCTGGTGGAGGAGAAGCTGCTGGAGGTCGGCGCCGGCGGCGCCGTCACCCGGCGCCGGGCGTGGGCGGCCGGCAACGGCGGCGCCGCGCACGTCTACGTGCTGGACGGCGCGCCGCGCACCGCCGTCGACCGGCTGCGCGAGCGGTTCGCGGCGCTGGCCGGCGTGACGGTCTTCGAGCCCAGGCACTTTCCCGACCTGGGGCTGCCGCCGCCCGCCGTGCATCCGGGGCAGGGCGATCTCGTCGTGGCCGCGGACGACGGCTACTTCTTCTCGGGCCACGTCACGGCGGAGGCCGCGGCGGCGGCGCCGGTCTACCTCGCCGGCCACGGCCACGCGCCCTCGCTGGCGGCCCTGGCGGCGGCGTTCGTCATGGCCGGCCCCGGCGTGCGGGAGGGAGTCGACGTGGACAGCCTGTCGATGCTCGACGTCGCCCCCACCGCGGCGCGCCTGCTCGGGGTGGAGCTGCCGGCCGCCCAGGGAGCTCCGGTCGCCGCCACCCTCGCGGGCGCGTGAGCGCCCCCGGCATGCGCGCGATCCTGATCGGGGCCGGCCGGGGCCGGCGCCTCAACGACGGGATCGTGACCGCCGTCCACCTCTGCCGCCGCAACAAGGGACGTCTCGGCTGGATCGGCGAGGGCGGCTACGCCCCGATCGTCCCGCATCTCCGCCGGCTCGCCGTCCGGCAGTACGTGCTCGAGTTCACCATCCCGGTGGCCGGAGACCTCGACGTCCTGGCCCGCCTCCCCGACGATCGCCTGATCGGCCTGGGCTGCGTCGACTGCCGGGGAGCGACGGTGGAGAAGCCCGA
>JAICGY010000413.1 GCA_025922915.1 Candidatus Methylomirabilota bacterium
CAGGGGGCGATGGCGCGCGAGTTCGTCAAGTGGGACTACGAGCTGCGCATGGGGGCCCAGCTCGAGACGGTGGTCGACCGGGCGCTGGCCATCGCCACCAGCGAGCCCCAGGGTCCCGTCTACCTGACGCTGCCGCGCGAGGTGCTCGCCGAGCGCATGACGGAGCTCGAATACTTCGACCCCGCCCGCGTGACGCCGGATCCCGGCCGGCTGCCGGAGCCGGCGGCGATCGAGCGCGTGGCCGCCGTCCTCGCCGCCGCGCGCAACCCGATCGTCGTCGCCAAGTCCGCCGGCCGGGACCCGCGCGCGGTGGCGCCGCTCGTGGCGCTGGCCGAGACGCTCGGCATGCCGGTCTTCGAGGCCTTCCCGACCCACGTGAACTTCCCGCAGCATCACCCGCTGCACGCCGGCTTCGACCCCGCCCCGCACCTCGCCGACGCCGACGTCGTGATCGCCATCGAGTCGGACGCGCCGTGGTTCCCGCGGCTCAAGGCCCCCCGCCCGGAGGCCGTGATCGTGCAGATCGGCCAGGAGCCCCTCTTCCCCCGCTATCCGTACCGGGGCTTTGCCGTCGACCACGGCCTCGCCGGCGCCCCGCGGCTCACGCTGGCCGCGCTACTCGACGCCGTGCGCCGGGCCGGTGCCGACGCGGGGGCGGTGGCCGCGCGCCGCGCTCGCTGGGAGGCCGAGCATCGGCGGACGCGGGAGGCCTGGCGGGCCACCGCCGAGCGGGTGCGGGGCGACCACCCCATCGACATGGCGTGGCTCTCCCGCTGCCTGGACGAGACGCTGGACGACCGCACGCTCGTGGTCAACGAGTACGACCTCGACCACACGCAGGTGTGCTTCCGGGAGCCCGGCACGTACTTCGGGTCCTCGCCGGCCGCGGGGCTCGGCTGGGGACTCGGCGCCGCGCTCGGCGCCAAGCTGGCGGCGCCCGACCGCACCGTGGTCTGCACGGTGGGCGACGGCGCGTACATCTTCGGCGCCCCGACGGCCGCGCACTGGACGGCGCGCGCCCACGACCTCCCCGTCCTCTTCGTCATCTTCCACAACCGGGCCGGGAACGCGGTCAAGCGGGCGGTGCAGTTCCACGCCCCCGAGGGCTGGGCGAAGCGCACCGGCTCCATGCCGATGAGCGAGCTCGACCCCGCGCCCGACTACGAGCTGGTCGCGCGCGCGTGCGGCGGGTGGGCCGAGCGCGTCGAGGACCCGGCGGCCCTGCCCGACGCCCTGGCGCGGGCCCTCCGCGTGGTCCGCGAGGAGAAGCGCCAGGCGCTGCTCAACGTGATCTGCAAGAAGCCATGACGGCGCCGCACCGGCTCACGGTCCTCGCGACCGGGATCAGCGGGCCCTCCGAGGACCTCGACCCGCTGCGCGCCGCCGGGCACGAGGTGGTCGTCAGCCGGCCCCTCGACGCGCCGGGCCGGCAGCCCTGGAGCGAAGCCCAGCTGATCGAGGCGTGCCGGGGCGCGGACGTCGTCCTCGCCTCTCACCTCGAGCACATCACCGCCCCGGTCATGGAGCACGCCGAGCACCTCGGGCTCGTCGTCGTCCCCTTCATCGGCGTCGACAAGATCGACGTGCCGGGCGCCACGCGCCTGGGCGTGCTCGTCGCCAACAGCCCCACTCCCGAGAACTTCGTGGCCGTCGCGGAGGCGGCCATCGGCCTCGTCCTCATGCTCCTCAAGCGCGTGAAGCGCGGCGAGGGCCGGCTGCGCCGCGGGGAGTGGGCGCGGCGCGAGGACCGCGGCGACTTCCTCTTCGGCAAGACCGTCGGCCTCGTCGGGCTCGGCCGGATCGGCTCCCACGTGGCCCGGCGTCTCGCCGGCTGGGACGTCCGGCTGCTCGCGGCCGACCCCTACGTGCCGGCCGAGCGGGCGGCCGCGCTCGGCGTGACGCTCGTCGACCTGCCCGCGCTGCTGGCCGAGGCCGACGTCGTGTCGCTCCACGCCAGCCTCTCCGAGGAGACACGCGGCCTCATCGGCGAGAAGGAGCTGCGCCGCATGAAGCGGACCGCGCTACTCGTCAACACGGCGCGGGGCGAGCTCGTCGACGAGGAGGCGGTGGCCCGCGCCCTGAGCGAGGGCTGGATCGCGGCCGCCGCCATCGACGCCTTCGTCCGCGAGCCCCTGCCCGATGCCCACCCGTACCGCGACGTGGACCCGGAGCGCCTCATCCTCACGCCGCACAACGTGGCGCACAGCGAGGCCGGGCGCCGCGCGAACCTGCGTCTCGCCATCGACCAGATCCTCGCCGTCGGACGCGGCGAGCCGCCGGCCCACGTCGTGAACCCCGAGGCCCTATCCCGCTGGAGGATGAGAGCATGATCCTCGACGCCGACGGCCACGTCACGGAGAGCCAGGAGCAGATCGCGCGCTACCTCGACGAGCCGTTCCGGCGCCGCCCGCTGAACTTCTCGTTCTACCCGTGGGACGGCTGGGATCGCCGGATGCTGGGCACGCTCGGCGACTGGGCCGGGGACGCGCCCGCCTGGCTGGCGGCCATGGACCGGGGCGGCGTCGAGCAGGTGGTGCTCTATCCCACCCTCGGCCTGTTCATGTCGTTCCTCAAGGACCGCCAGTGGGCGGTGGCGCTCTGCCGGGCGTACAACACCTTCCTGCACGAGGAGCTGGTCGGGCGCAGCCCGCGCCTCAAGGCGGTGGCGCTGCTGCCGGTGCAGGACCCGGAGGCGGCGGCCGCCGAGCTGGGGCGCGCCGTGCGCGAGCTCGGCCTGGTGGGCGGCATGCTGGCCGCCGACGGCCCCCACGTCCTCGGCGACGCCCGGTTCCTGCCGATCTACGAGGAGGCGCAGCGGCTCGACGTCATGCTCGGCGTCCACGCCTCCGGCTCGCACCTGGGGGGGGCCGGCGTCGACGTCTTCCCCGCCTTCATCCAGGCCCACACGTGCTCGCACCCCTTCGGGCAGATGCGCCAGCTCACCTCGATCGTCTTCGAGGGCATCCCCGAGCGCTTCCCCGCTCTCCGCCTCGCGTTCCTGGAGGCGGGCTGCGGCTGGGCGCCCTACTGGATGGAGCGGATGGACGACGAGTACGCGAAGCGGGCCGCGGAGGCGCCCGCGCTCAAGCGCCGCCCGAGCGAGTACGTCCGGGGCGGCAACGTCTACTTCTCCTGCGAGGCGGACGAGTGGCTCATGCCCCAGGCCGTCAAGCTCGTGGGCGAGAACCAGATC
>JAICGY010000414.1 GCA_025922915.1 Candidatus Methylomirabilota bacterium
CGGGCCGGATGCCCGACGTCGGGCATCCGGCCGTCGCCGCCGCGCGCGCGGTGCCACGTAACTCGCGACCACCACGCACTTCCTGCAGCGCGCGGTCTGGCACCGGCGTTGCCATGATCGCCGGCCAAGCGATGGTTCACGCGGGGCCCGGTGCGGCGGAAAGGAGGCGCGCGATGCGGCAGGACGGGACGAGCCTGAAGGACACGCTCGCGATGGTCCTCGGCGGTCTGGCGCTGATCGGCACGCTCGTCCTGTGGGCCGGTCCGCCGGCCGCGTCCACCGCCGACGAGCGGGCGCCGGCCCCGGTCGTCCCGGTCCAGACGCCGGCGCCCTGAGCGACGCGCTCGAGCGGCCGCGCCCGTAGACGGTCAGCGCAGCGCGCGGCGCTTGCTGGTCACGAAGTCGACGACGACGTACTCGCCCAGGCGGTCGGGCGCGCTGAAGAAGGCGCGGCCGCGGTTGATGCGGGTCATCTCCTCGACGAAGGAGACGAGCCAGGGCGTCTGCTCCAGCATGAAGGTGTTGATGGTGATCCCCTCCCGCGTGCAGCGGACGACCTCCTTGAGGGTCTCGGCCACCGTGCGCCGGGTGGGTGGATAGGCGAAGTCCGCCACCGCACCCTCCATGTGGGCCGTCGGCTCGCCGTCGGTCACCATCAGGACCTGCTTGTTGCCGCCGCCGTGGCGCGCCAGGAGCCGCCGCGCCACCATGAGCCCGTGGTGCATGTTCGTGCCGATGTTCCACTCGCTCCAGGAGAGCGTGGGCAGCTCGGTGGCCGTGAACTCGCGGGCGTAGAGGGAGAAGCCGACGATGTAGAGGGCGTCGCGCGGGAACTGCCCGCGGATGAGCGCGCTCAGCGCCAGCGCCACCTTCTTGGCGGGCACGAAGTAACCGTTGTTGAGCATCGAGCGGCTCATGTCGAGCATGACGACCGTCGCCGCCTGCGTCCGCAGCTCGGTGCGGTGGACCGCGAAGTCCCCGGGGGCCAGGCGCACCGGGGTGCCCGCGCCCCCGCGGGCGACGGCGTTCATCACCGTCTCCCGCAGGTCGAGCAGGAAGGGATCCCCGAACTCGTAGGGCTTCGTCTCCTCGGCCTGCTCGCCGCCCGCCCCGCGGCGCGCGATGGCGTGGCCGCCGAACCGGTCGCGCTTGAGGCGGGCGAAGATGTCGCGCAGGGCCTTGTCGGCGATGCGCCGGATGGCGCGCGCGGTGAGGCGGAGCTCGTCGCCCTCCCGCTCCAGGTAGCCGGCCTCCTCGAGCCGCCGCGTCAGCTCCTTCAGCCGCTCGAGGTCCTCGGCGGCCTGGGGGCCCAGCACGTCCTCGACCCGCTCGCGGTCGATGCGGTCGAGGTCGTCGGGGGTGCGCACGCCTTTCAGCTCGCGCTCGAGCGCGTCCATCCGCCCGAGCTCCTCCATGAGGCGCATCGCCTCCTGGAGGGTGACCTCCTCGTCCCCGCGGAAGGGATAGCGCCGCGCCATCTCGTCGAGCGGCAGGAGGTCGCCGAGCGTCTCCCCGAGCTGGGCCATGGCGATCTCGAGCCGCTCGTCCTGCAGGAACAGCGAGCGCATCATGTCGTCGAGCTGCTGCCGCTGCTCCGGCGAGAGGCTCCGCATCAGCGACTGCATCGCCGCCATGCGCTGTCCGAGCTGCTCGAGCAGCTGGTCGAGGCTCTCGACGCCGGGGAAGTGCTGGCCCCACTTCTCGCGGAAGCGCTCGAAGTCCGGCTCGCCGCCGTCCGCCTTCTCCCGGAGCATGCGGTTCAGGTCCTGCATCAGCTCGCGCATCCGGCGCAGGTCCTCCGGCGTCATGTTCTGCAGCGCCTGCTGCATGCCGGACATGAAGGGCTTCAGCATCTGCTGGCGGAGCGACTGCAGGAGCTCCTCGAACTTCCGCTTCGCCTCCGGGTCGACGAAGTCGTACTGCTGCAACCCCTGGATGCGCCCGGCCGGTTCCGGCGGCAGCCGGTCGAGGGCCTGCGTGTTGCGGTCGGCGAGCCGCTCGAACTTCTCCAGCGTTGCCCGGGGTACCTGCCCGCGCTCGGCGCCCTCGCGGGCCTCGCCGAGTCGCCGCTCGATGCCCGCGCGCTCGGTCTGCAGCACTTCGTCGAGGCGGCGCTGGATGTCCTCCAGCGTGGAGCCGAGGTCGTAGCGCTCGAGCTGGGCCTGCCGCTGCCGCCGCAGCTGCTCGAGCAGGTCTTGCAGGCCGGGGGTGCGATCGCCGCCGGGCCGATGGAGGCCCTGCTGGAGCATCCGGCGCAGCGCGCGGAGCGGGTCGCCGTCCCACAGCAGGTCGTCGGCGGCGGCGTCGAGGACCTCGTCGGCGTCGAGGTCGATGCGCTGCGAGCCGTCCCAGCGCGAGTAGCGGAAGGTGGCCACGGCTCAGCCCCGGTACCGGGAGCCGCCGGGCCGGACCTCCTTGTTGAGCTTGCGCGAGAGGTGCAGCCCCTCCAGCACGAACTCGACGGCGGAGGCGACGGCGGGTGGCTCGGTGGCGCCGAGCTTCACGGCGGCGGCCCGCAGGGCGGGCACCTGGCCGGCCTGGCGCACGTACTCCTCGGACGGCATCGCGTCGGACACCTGGACGGCCAGCCCGTTCTGGAAGGCCTTGACGACCTCCTCCAGCTCGGGCGGAGCGAAGGTGCGGCCGAAGACGTTGAGCAGCGCCTTCTGCATGAGCTTGCCGAGGAGCTTGTCCTCTCCGGTCTCGCCCGCCGTCTCCAGCTCGATCTTGCCCATGGTCGACGCGGCGAGCGCGCCGAGGTCGCTCACGCGCGGAACGGCCACCGGCTCGTTCAGCCGGATGGCGCGCTTGAGCGCGCTCGAGAGCAGCGTCTCGTAGTTGCAGATGGTGACCCGGACCGAGACGCCCGACCGCTGGCTGATGTCGCTCGACTGGCGCGCCAGGTGCGTGACCTCCGCCACCACCTGCTTCATGTAGGCCGGGCTCTGGGTCCGCACCCCGTCGGCGGCGAAGGCCGTCCGCTCGCTCTCCATGATGGCGATCTCGTCGTCGAGCCGCCGCGGGTAATGCGTGCGGACCTGGGCGCCGAACCGGTCCTTGAGCGGCGTGATGATCCGGCCGCGGTTGGTGTAGTCCTCGGGGTTCGCGCTGGCCACGACGTAGAGGTCCAGGGGCAGCCGCACCTTGTAGCCCCGGATCTGCACGTCGCGCTCCTCCATCACGTTGAGGAG
>JAICGY010000415.1 GCA_025922915.1 Candidatus Methylomirabilota bacterium
CCACGGCCACGCCACCCGCCTCCCGCCGCCCGGCGCTACCTGCCGGCCGGGGCGCGCGGCCGCCCCGGTCCGTGTGCACACCACCCCCCCGCCCTCCCACCCGGGGCCGCCCCGCGGCGCCCGCCCCCCCCCGCCGCGCCCGGTCCGCCATCCCCCGGTCCGGTCCCGGCCTGCGGTCCTGCCTGCAACTCCCCATAAACGTGAGGGGTCCCTGTGAGTCGCCACCGCGCGTCATCATGACGCCTCACCGCCCACCGGGCCGGCGTGGGGGCGACATCCTGTCGCGGAGGAGGTATCGTCAGAAGCGGGGGCGGAACGGGAGCGGTCGCTGAGTCTCCGACTCCGCTTGACGCTGCTGCTCATGGTGCCGCTGGTGCTCGCCGTCGGCGCCCACGGTGTGCTGCGCGTGCGTGCCGAGCGCGCCGAGATCATCGGGGGCACGGAGCGGCTGATGGCCCTCACGGCCCAGGCCATGCAGATCACCCTCGAGAGCGCCCTCCGGCAGCGCGACCCGACCGACGTGTACCGGCTGCTCTTCGCGATGACCGCCGGGCAGCCCATCCACCGCATCCGGGTCTTCAACGACGCGCTGCGCCCCGTGGCGGTCTCCGACCGGCTGCCCATCGGCGACGAGGTGCCCGCCGAGGCGCTCCGGGAAGTGCTGGAGACCGGCCACGCCACGACCCTCCGGGCCCGGCTCGAGGACGTGCTCGTGCTGTACCACCTGCTGCCGATCCAGGGGCCGACCGGCCGGATCGACGCCGCCCTCGAGGTCGTCCACATCGGAGACGAGCTCGAGCGGCGCACGCGCGCCGCCGTGCTCGCGATCGTGCTGGAGATCGGCATCCTGCTGGCGGTGCTCTCGGCGGTGACGCTCGTCGCCCTGCAGCGCGAGGTGTTCGGGCCCGTCTCCCGCCTGGCCGACGGCATCCGTCGGCTGGGTGAGGGCGGCGCCCCGGGCCGGCTGGCGGTGCGGCGGCGGGACGAGCTCGGCCGGGTGGCCGAGGCGTTCAACGCGATGACGGAGCAGCTCGCCGCCGCCCGCGGGCGCCTCGTGGCGGAGGGCGAGCGGGCGCTCGACCTGGAGCGGCAGCTCCGTCACGCCCAGACGCTCGCCGTGGCCGGGCGCCTGGCCTCGGGGCTCGCGCACGAGATCGGCACCCCGCTCAACATCATCTCCGGCCGGGCGGAGTTCGTGCTCCAGGGGCTGCCGCCCGACGACGCCCGGCGGGCCGAGCTGCGCGGGATCATCGCGCAGATCGACCGGATCTCGTCCGTCATCCGTTCCCTGCTGGATCTCGTCCGCCCGCGCCGACCGGTGGTCGCGCCCGTGCAGGTGGGCCAGGTCCTGGAGCGGTGCTGGCCGCTGGTGGAGCACGCCGCCCGGCGCCGTCGCGTCCGACTGGAGGTCGCGCTGGCGCCCGGCTTGCCACCGTTCCTCGCCGACGGACCGCAGCTGGAGCAGGTCGTGGTCAACCTGCTCATGAACGCCTTCGAGGCGTGCGACGCCGGCGACGCCGTCCGCGTGCGCGCCGAGGCGCGGGCCCGCGACGACGAGCCGGGGATTGCCGTCCTGGTGGAGGACGAAGGGGGTGGGATCCCGGCCGACGTGGTTGCCCGCGTCTTCGAGCCCTTCTTCACCACCAAGCCGCCGGGGCAGGGTACCGGGCTGGGCCTGGCGATCGCCCGGGACATCGTCCGCGACCACGGCGGGGACATCGCCGTCGAGAGCCGTCCGGGCGAGGGCACCACGTTCACCGTCTGGCTGCCCGCGGCCGGCGCGCCCCGGCCCGCCGGAGCGCCGGCATGAGCGAGCGGGTGCTGGTCGTCGACGACGACGCCGAGATGGCGGCGGTCGTCGCCCGACACCTCGAGGGGGAGGGCATGGCGGCCGCCAGCGCGACCAGCGGCGAGCAGGCGCTCGCCGCCGTCGAGCACGAGCCGTTCGCGGTGGTCGTCACCGACGTCGTCATGACCGACGTCGGCGGGCTCGATCTCCTGCGGGCCGTGCAGCGGACCCAGCCCGAGGCCCGCGTGATCCTCATGACGGCCTTCGGCAGCCTGGAGACGGCGATCGAGGCGATCCGGGGCGGCGCGTACGATTACCTCACCAAGCCGTTCACCATGGCCGAGCTGACCCTCACGGTCCGCCGGGCCCTCGACGAGCGCCGGCTACGCGCGGAGAACCGCCGGCTGCGCGCGGAGGTCGAGCGGCGCTATGCTTTCGACGCGCTGGTCGCGCGGTCCTTGGCCATGCGGCACCTCGTGGGGCAGCTCGAGGGCGTGGCGGACAGCGACGCCACCCTGCTGCTCCTGGGAGAGAGCGGCGCCGGCAAGGAGGTGGTGGCGCGGGCGGTGCACTGGAACAGTCCCCGCCGGGAGCGGCCGTTCGTGGCCATCAACTGCGCGGCCATTCCGGAGCCGCTGCTCGAATCCGAGATGTTCGGGCACGAGCGCGGCGCCTTCACGGGCGCCGTGCAGCGCCGGCGAGGGCTGTTCGCGGAGGCCGACGGGGGCACGCTCTTCCTGGACGAGATCGCCGACATGCCGCCGAGCCTCCAGGCCAAGCTCCTCCGGGCACTGCAGGACAAGGTCGTGCGGCCCGTCGGAGGACGGGACGAGGTCCGGGTGGACGTCCGCATCATCAGCGCCACCAACCGCGACCTGATCGACCTCGTCCAGCGCGGCCGCTTCCGCGAGGATCTCTACTACCGGCTGGCCGTGATCCCGCTGCGGGTGCCGAGCCTGCGCGAGCGGACCGAGGACGTCCTGGCCCTCGCCCACCAGTTCCTCCGGCGCACGTCCGCCAATCTCGGCAAGACCCTCGACGGGTTCACCGACGAGGCGGCCGCCTGGCTGCGGGATCACCGGTGGCCCGGCAACGTCCGCCAGCTCGAGAACGTCGTCGAGCGGGCGGCGACGCTGGCCCGCGGCGAGCGGATCGCGCTCGCGGATCTCCGCGTGGACATCGGAGCGCCGCGGCCGGCCTCCGGCGGCGTCCGGCCGACGCTGGCCGAGCTCGAGGACGAGTACATCCGGCGCATCCTCGCCGAGACGGGCGGGGACAAGCGCGCCGCCGCCCGCATCCTGGGGGTCAGCGTCCGCACGCTCCAGCGCCGCTCGCCGTCCTCGACGCTGCCCGAGGCGTCATGATGTCGCGGTCGCGACATGCTGTCGCTCTCTCGCGGC
>JAICGY010000416.1 GCA_025922915.1 Candidatus Methylomirabilota bacterium
CGGCCGGGCACGAGGTCCACCTGCTCACGCCGGGGCGGGCGCCGGCGGCGCCCGGGATCACGGTCCACCGTCTGCCGCTGCCCCGGCTGCCCGCCGCGGCGCGCGCGCTGGCCCTGCCGCTCCTGGCCCGGGCGATCGTGCGGCGCTCCACCTGGGACGTCGTCCAGAGCCACGAGCGGACGCTCTGCCAGGACGTCTACCGGGCGGGCGAGGGGTCCCACCGTGGGTACCTGGACAGCGTGGGCGAGCGCGGGCGCAGCCTGCATAACCGCGTGGTCCTCGCCCTCGAGCGGCGCGTCTTCGCGGCATCACCGCAGATCGCGGCCATCGCCCGGCGCGGCGCCGACGAGATCGCGCGACTGCACGCCGTGCCCGCGGATCGCCTGTCCGTCGTCTACAACGGGGTCGACCTCGTGCGCTTCCATCCCGACAACCGGCCGCATCACCGCGCCGCCGCCCGCGAGGCGGCCGGCGTGCCGCAGAGCGCGTGGTGCGTGCTGTTCGTCGGCAGCGGCTTCGTGCGCAAGGGGCTCGCGGTCGCGCTCGAGGCGCTCGCGCGCCTGGACGACCGCGCGAGCCGCCTGCTGGTGGTCGGACGCGGAGACACCGGGCGTTACCGGGCTCTCGCCGCCGCGCGCGGGGTGGCAGACCGCGTGGCGTGGCTCGGGGCGCGACCCGACGTCGAGCGCTGGTACGCGGCGGCGGACGCCCTCGTGCTCCCGACGCTGTACGAGCCGTTCGGCAACGTGCACCTGGAGGCGCTGGCTTCCGGGCTGCCGGTCGTGACGAGCACGCACGCCGGCGGCGCCGAGGTGGTGCCGCCGGCGGCCGGCGCGGCCGTCGATCCGCATCACCCCGAGGCGGTGGCCGCAGCGCTGCACGCGCTGCGGGGGAGCGATCCCGGCCGGCTGGCGACGGCGGCGCGGGCGGCGGCCGAGCCCTTCACCTACGCGCGCCAGGTGGAGGGCTTCGAGCGCGCCTGGCGGCGGGCGCGGGCGAGCGGGGCGCGCGCCTGTCGGTGAACCTCGCGGAATTCCTTGAGAATATGACGATCCGCGCTTACACTGCCGCCGTGGGATCTCGGCCCGCCGTCTTCATCGACCGCGACGGGACGCTGACCGACGAGGTGGGCTACGTGAACCATCCGGCCCGCCTGCGGCTCCTGCCCCGCTCGGCGGAGGCGATCCGCCGGCTCAACGCGGCCGGGATCGCCGCGGTCGTCGTGACGAACCAGGCGGGCGTCGCGCGCGGCTACTTCAGCGAGGCCGTGCTGCAGGAGACCAACGCCGCCCTGCTCCGCCTGCTCAAGGAAGCCGGCGCGCACGTGGACGGCCTCTACGTGTGCCCGCACCATCCCACCGAGGGCGAGCCCCCGTGGCGCGCGGACTGCGACTGCCGCAAGCCGCGGCCCGGGCTGCTCCGCCGCGCGGCCGCCGATCTCGATCTCGATCTCGGCCGCGCGACCATGGTCGGGGACAAGGCGAGCGACCTGGTCCCCGGGCGCGCGGTGGGCGCGCGCACCGTGCTCGTGCTGACCGGCTACGGGCTCGGGGAGTGGGAATACCGGCGGGCGACGTTCGAGGTGACGCCCGACCACGTCGCCGGCGACCTGCTGGACGCCGTGGAGTGGACGCTCGCCGGAGCCGGGTCGTGACGGCGCCCGGCGCCCGGCTCGCCGGGCTCGTGGAGCGCTTCGGGGCGCGGACGGTGCTGGTCGTCGGCGACCTCATCACCGACGAGTACGTCTTCGGCAAGCCCGCCCGCATCTCGCGCGAGGCGCCGGTGCTGATCCTGCGCTTCACCGAGCGGGAGGTGCTCCTGGGCGGCGCCGCCAACGCGGCCCACAACGTCCACGCGCTCGGCGCTCGCGTGCAGCCGGTCGGCGTGGTGGGGCGGGATGCGGCCGGCGAGGAGCTCGTGGGACTCTTCCGCCGGGCCGGCATCCCGACGGACGGCATCGTCGTGGAGGCCGGGCGCGCGACGCCGGTCAAGACCCGCATCATGGCCGGGGGCTACCAGGCCACCCGCCAGCAGGTCGTGCGCGTCGACCGCGAGCCGGCGGGCGAGGCCCAGCCGCCGTCGGAGGACGCGCTGCTCGAGCGCCTGGAGGCCCTGGCCACCGGCGCGCACGCCATCCTGGTCTCGGACTACGGCTACGGGACCGTGACCGCGCGGGTCTTCGAGGGCGTCCGCGCCGTCGCGCGACGCGTGGGCGCCGTCGTCACCGTGGACAGCCGCTACCAGCTTCCCCGGTTCGTCGGCGCGACGGCGGCGACGCCCAACGAGGCGGAGCTCGAGCAGCTCGCCGGCGCGCCCGTGGACGACGAGGGCGCGGTGGACAAGGCGGGGCGGCAGCTGCTCGAGCGCCTGGACGCGCAGATGCTCCTCGTCACGCGCGGCAGCCGCGGGATGGCCCTCCTCGAGCGCGCCGGCGGCACCACCTTCATCCCCATCCACGGCACCGACGAGATCGCCGACGTGACGGGGGCGGGCGACACGGTGATCTCGACCTTCACGCTGGCGCTGGCATGCGGGGCCGCCCCGATCGACGCCGCCGCGCTCGCGAACGTGGCGGGCGGCCTCGTGGTCATGAAGCGCGGCACCGCCACCGTCTCTCCTGCGGAGCTGCGCCAGGCCCTCGGGCCCGCGTGACCCCTCTCACGCCGGAGCAGGCCGGCGCGCTGGCGGAGCGGCTGCGCGCGGCGGGACGGCGGATCGTCCTCGCCAACGGGTGCTTCGACCTCCTGCACGTCGGCCACGTCCGCTATCTCGCCGCCGCCCGCGCCCTGGGCGACGTGCTCTTCGTCGGGATCAACGACGACGCCGCGGTCGCCCGGCTGAAGGGCCCCGGGCGGCCGCTCATGCCGGCCGGCGAGCGGGCCGAGCTCCTCGCGGCCCTGCGCTGGGTCGATCACGTCGTCGTCTTCTCCGAGGACACCGCCGATCGCCTCGTCGCGCTCGTCCGCCCCGACGTCCAGGCCAAGGGCACGGACTACACCGCGGCCTCCGTGCCGGAGGCCGCGACGGCCCGGGCGGTGGGGGCCGAGATCGCGATCGTGGGGGACGACAAGGCGCACGCGACACGGGACCTCATCGGCCGGATCGCGGAGCGGTTCGCCCGTGACCGCTGAGCCGTCCCGCATCCTGCTCGTGAAGCTCTCCTCGCTCGGCGACGTCGTCCAC
>JAICGY010000417.1 GCA_025922915.1 Candidatus Methylomirabilota bacterium
CGATGCGCCGATCCGGATCGGCTTCTGCGCCTCCACGAGCGGCGCGGGCGCGAGCCACAGCGCGAGCGCGATCGCCGCCAGCCGCGTCCGCCGCATCCCCGTCACGGTCGCCCGCTCCACGGCGGCGTGGGGAAGCGCGGCGTGCCGGGCGCCAGGTCCTCGGGCCACACGATCACCTTCTTGCCGTCCTGCCACTGGAAGGTGACCATCCGGTGCGCGACCTGGAAGCCGTCCGCGTCCACCCGGAAGCCGCCGTAGACGGTGTTGATGTCCATCCCGAGGATCGCGTCCCGGACCTTCTCGCCGTCGAGGGAGCCCGCACGCCGGAGAGCCTCGACCAGCACCTGGCAGCCCCCGTACCCCCCGGCGGAGTGGTAGGAGAAGTCGGCGCCCGGGAACTCCTTGCGGTAGGCCTCGACGAACTCCCGCGCCCCGGGATAGTGACGCGCGATCGGGATGAGGCCGCCGGCCCGCAGCGTCACCAGCTCCGGCTCCCACTGGGCCGCCCCGTACACGTACTCGGCGCTCCGGCCCAGCGTCTCGTAGAACTTGAGCAGATCGCCCCCGACCGTCACCGCGAACATCCGGGGGTTCACGTCCAGCTCCTTCAGCTGGCGCGTGATCGCCACCGCGTCGTCGAAGTAGGTCGCGGCGCCGATCAGGTCCGGGTTCGCCGCCCGGACCCGGCTCAGGATCGCCGCGAAGTCCGCCTGGCCCTTCGGGTAGGCCTCCACGAGAAGGACCTCGAGCCCCTTCTTCCTCGCGAGCTCGACCGTCCCCTGGGTCACGGCCCGGGCGAACAGCGTGTCCTCGCCGATGACCGCGACGGTCTTCAGGCCCCGCTTCGCCGCGATGTCGATGACGCCTTCCAGGTAGACCTCGGCTGCCGAGGGCACCATGAAGACGAACTTTCGCCCCTTCCGGTAGGTCGAGGTGGCCGCCCCCTGGGTGGCGACCATCGGCATCCGGTGCTTCTCGCTCACGTCCGCCACCGCTTCGGTGATCGGGGACGCGTAGGGGCCGAGGATCGCGTCGACCCGGTCCTGCGTGATGAGCTTCTCGTAGATGCGGGCGGCCGTGGCCGGCTGCGACCGGTCGTCCTCGACGAGCAGCTCCAGCTTCCGCCCGAGGACGCCGCCCTTCTCGTTCGTGTGCTTCACGCAGAGCCGGTAGCCGCGGAGCTGGTTCTGGGCCGGGGCCGCATAGGCGCCGGTGTGGGCGATCGACGCGCCGATCCGGATCGGCGGCTGGGCTTGGCCGATTCCCGGTGTCCCGGATGCGAGCGAGACCGAGATCAGACCGGCGACGACGGCGGCGCTGGCCCTCCTCATCGTCGTCGACTCCCGGGCGGCATCCTCATCGGCGCTGGCTCCAGGGCGGGGTCGGGAAGCGCGGCTTGCCCGGCGCCAGCTCGTCGGGCCACACGATGACCTTCTTGCCGTCCTGCCACTGGAACACGAGCATGGTGTGAGCGACCTGGATGCCGTCGGCGTTCACCTTGAAGCCTCCGTAGGCGGTGTTGAGATCGAGGGCGGCGATGGCGGCCCGCACCCTGTCGCCGCCAAGGGAGCCCGCCCGCCGGATGGCCTCGACCAGCACCTCGCAGCCGCTGTACCCGGCCGCGGTGTGGTAGGAGAGGTCGGCGCCCGCGAACTCGCGGCGGTGGGCCTCGACGAGCTCCCGGGCGCCCGGGTAGCGGCGGCCGACCGGGATCCGCTGGCCGTCGCGCACCAGGCCCACCAGATCGGGCTCCCACTGCGTCGCGCCGTAGACGAACTCCGCGGTCGGACCCAGCGCCTCGTAGAACTTCGCGAGGTCGCCTCCCGCCGTCACGCCGAACATCTTCGGGCTCGTCTCGAGCGCGCGCAGCGTCTTCGCGATGGCGACCGCGTCGTCGAAGTAGGTCGCGGCCAGGAGGACGTCAGGACTGGCCGCTCGCACGCGGGTCACGATCGAGGTGAAGTCGCCCGTCCCCGGCGGGTACGACTCCACGCCGGTCACGACGAGACCCCGCTTCCTCGCCAGCTCGACGGCCCCCTCCGCCGTCGCCCGGGTGAAGAGCGAGTCCTGGTGGAGGATGGCCACCGTCCTGAGGCCGCGCCGGGCGGCCATGTCGATCAGTCCCTCGTGGTAGATCTCGCCGGGGGAGGAGACCATGAACACGAACTTCCTGCCCTTCGTGTAGATCGAGCGCGCGACGGCGCCCGGCGCCAGCATCGGCATCCGGTGCTTCTCCGCGACGTCGGCCACGGCCTCGGTGATGGGCGACGAGTACGGGCCCAGGACGGCATCCACGCGGTCGCCGGTGATGAGTCGCTCGTAGATGCGCACGGCGGTGGCGACGTCGGAGCGATCGTCCTCCACCCGCAGCTCGAGCGATCGGCCGAGCACGCCGCCCCGGGCGTTCACGAGCTTGACGCAGAGACGGTAGCCGCGGAGCTGGTTCTGGCCGAGAAGGCCGTACGTTCCGGTCTGCGACACGGACGCGCCGATGCGGATGGGGGCCTCCGCGGAGCCGGGGGGCGACGGGAGCAGCCCCAGCGCGGCCGCCAGCAGGGCACCGCCGAGCATCCGGCCGCTCACCCGCACTCATCACCCCTCTGCGGCCGTGAACCTTCGCGAGCCCGCCAGCCGCGGCGACCGTCGTTGCCGGGGCTCGATCGTACCCCAAGTCCAGGGCGCGAAATGGGCCGAGTTTTCGCCCGGCGCGGCGGTCGCAGGGTCGAGCCGCCCGGTCCGCTTCTCGCGTACACTTGGGCCGTGCATCGAAGCCCGGCCGCTGGACGCCGTTGCTTGGGGCGTCGCCTCCGAGCCATCGGTCTGCCGGCGCTCCTGCTGGTCGGGGCGGTCGTCGCGGGGTGCGGCGGGAGCCCGTCGAGCGCCAAGGAGACCGGCAAGGGCAAGCCGTCGGCCGCCCGCGCCGTCGCCGTCACCGTCGCCCGGGTCGAGGCGCGCCCGGTGGAGCGCATGGTCGACGCGACGGGGAGCCTGCTGCCGTGGCAAGAGGTCGTGCTGAACACGTCCGTGCCGGGCACGGTCGCCCGCCTGCTGGTCGACCTCGGCGATCGCGTGCGCGCCGGGCAGGTGGTGGCCGAGCTCGACCCGCGCGAGGTGGCGCTGGGGGTCGACCAGGCCGAGGCCGGCATGCATGCCGCCCGGGACGGGCTGCAGCAGGCGCGC
>JAICGY010000418.1 GCA_025922915.1 Candidatus Methylomirabilota bacterium
CTCGGACACAACCAGGGGAAGGCGGAGGCCGTGCGTCGGGGCATGCTGCGGGCGTTCGAGGGCCAGCCCCGCTTCGTCGGCTTCTGGGACGCCGATCTGGCCACCCCGCTCGAGACGCTGCCGCTGTTCCAGGAGGTCTTCCGCGAGCGGCCGGACACCGAGATCGTCCTGGGGGCGCGCGTGCGTCTCCTCGGCCACGACGTCCGCCGCAACCCGACGCGACACTACCTGGGCCGGGTCTTCGCCACGCTCGTGTCGCTCACCCTCGGGCTGGAGCTGTACGACTCCCAGTGCGGGGCCAAGCTCTTCCGGCCCACCCCCGACGTCCAGGCGCTCTTCGGCCGGCCCTTCCGCTCCCGCTGGATCTTCGACGTGGAGCTGCTGGCGCGCTTCGCGGCGGTCAAGCGCGCGCGCGGGGAGCGCGACGTCGAGCCGTTCCTGTACGAGCTGCCGCTGCCCGTGTGGCACGACGTCGCGGGATCGAAGGTGCGCCCGCGCGACTTCGTCCGCGCGGTCCTCGACCTGGCGGGGATCTACCGGGAGCGGCGGCGCGCCGGATAGGTCCGCGTCCGCGGGGGGCTACGGCCGGCGCTGCGGGATGCCGTGCTTGCGCATCTTGCTGTAGAGCGTCGGGCGGCGGAGGCCGAGCAAGGCCGCGGCCGCCTGCTTGTTCCACCGGGTCTGGTCGAGCGCCTTCAGGATGGACGCGCGCTCGATCTCCTCGAGGGAGCCTGCCGGCACCTCGGAGGGCGCCACGCCGGCCGCGGCGCCGTCCTCGCCGGCGTGCTGGAGGGTATCCGGCAGGTCGGCCAGCGTGATCTCCCGCCCGCGCGCCACCAGGATCGCGCGCTCGAGCGCATGCTGCAGCTCCCGGACGTTGCCGGGCCAGTGGTGGGCCAGGAGCCGCCGGTACGCCTCGGGCTCGATGCCCTCCACCGGGCGCTGGTGCTTGGCCCGGTACCGCTCGAGGAAGGCGCGGACGAGGATCGGGATGTCGTCGCGGCGCTCGCGCAGCGGCGGCACGCCGATCGTCACCGTGTTGATGCGGAAGTAGAGATCCTGGCGCAGGTGCCCCTCCCGCACCGCCGCCTCCGCGCTGCGGTTGGTGGACGAGATGAGCCGGAAATCGACGGGCGTCGGCTTGCCCGCGCCGAGGCGGCGCACCACCCGCTCCTCCAGCACGCGCAGGAGCTTCGCCTGCAGGTCCATCGGCATCTCGGTGATCTCGTCCAGGAGGAGCGAGCCCCTGTGGGCCTCCTCCAGCAGCCCGACCTTCTCGGTCGTGGCCCCGGTGAACGAGCCCCTGGTGTGCCCGAACAGCTCGGACTCGATCAGGTCCTTGGGCAGGGCGGCGCAGTTGATCTTGACGAACGGCCCGTCGCGCCGGGCGCTGCGCTCGTGCAAGGCGTTCGCGATCAGCTCCTTGCCGGTCCCGCTCTCACCCACCACGAGCACGTTGGCATCGGTGTCCGCCACCGAGGCGATCGTGTCCATCACGCGCTGGATCCCCGGCGCCGAGCCCAGGATCTGGCTGTCGGCCGTCTGGTCGGCCAGCCGCCGCCGCAGCTCCGCGTTCTCGGCGATGAGGGTGCGGTGCTCGAGGGCCTTGCGCACGAGCCCCAGGAGCTCGTCGGGGTCGAACGGCTTCTCGACGACGTAGAACGCTCCCGCGCTCTTGGTGGCCTCCATCGCCTTGCGCACCGACCCGTAGGCGGTGATGACGATGACCTCCAGCGCCGGGTCCCGCGTCCTGAGCTCACGCGTCAGCGCCAGCCCGTCCCCGTCCGGCAGCATCAGGTCCACGATGGCCACCTGGGCGTCCACCTGGGCCACGGAGGCGAGCGCCGTCCGGAGCGAGCCCGCGATGCGGACCGAGTAGCCCTCCGTCTCGAGCGTGAGCCGGAGGCCGTCGGCGATCGAAGGCTCGTCGTCGACCACCAGGACCGTCTGCTTCATGGTGCTACTCCACGTCCTGTCCGGACGGAGCCCGGGACCGGCTCGATGGGCAGCCGGACCGTCACCCGCGTTCCCTTGCCGACCGTCGACTGTAGCAGCAGCTCGCCTCCGTGCAGGTCCACGACCGAGCGGGCCAGCGCCATGCCGAGACCGGTACCGTGCGGCTTCGTGGTGAAGAACAGGTCGAAGATGCGCGAGAGGGTCTCCTCGCTCATCCCGCAGCCCGTGTCCTCCACGGTGACCGTCACCGTCCGCGTCTCCGGCGCCCACGCGGTGGAGACGGTCAGCCGACCGCCGGGGCCGAGCGCTTCCATGCCGTTGAGAATCAGGTTGAGGAAGGACTTGCGAAGCTCGCGTCCGTCCAGCATGGCATCGGGGAGGGTCGGATCCCACGCCCGGAGCACCTCGACGCCGGGCGTCTCGCACCGGGCAGCCGCGAGCGTGACGCACTCGTCCAGCAGCGCGTGGAGCGACATGGGGGCCCGGTGGAGCTCCGGCGGCCGCCCGAAGGCCGTGATCTCCTGCACGACCGCGGCCAGGTGATCGACCGTCGAGGAGATCTTCGTGGCGAGCGCCGCGCCGTCGCCGTCGCCCAGACGGCCCAGCCGCTGCTCGAGGTGGCGCGCGTACAGCCGGAGTCCGGCGAGCGGGTTCTTCAGCTCGTGCGCCACCTCGGTCGCCATGCGCCCCAGGGCGGCCAGCGCCCCGCTGCGCAGCTGCTCCAGCTCGTGGGTGGTCCTGATCGCCACGGCGGCCTGGGACGAGAACAGGGCCAGCAGCTCCAGGTCGTCCTCGTCGGGCGCCACCCCGGCGGCGGTCTCGATGACGACGGCGCCGGCCGGTCCCCCGTGGACCACGAGCGGGGCCGCCACGATCGCCCCCTCGCCGTCGCCCGGCGCCCTCACCGGCACCTCCTGCTCGATGGCCCGCGCGGCCGCGGCCTCGAGCGCCGGCCAGGAGGGCGGGGCCGAGCCGGCGCTCGCCATGGGCACGAGCCGCTCCTGCTCGCGCTGGAAGACGATGCAGCGCTCGGCGTCGGTCGTCTCCACCGCACCCTGGGCGACGGCGTCCAGGACACGCGACATCATGCCGGTCGAGGCGAGGGTCTGTCCGACGGAGAGCAGCCGCTCGCGGTCGCGCGCCCATCGCCGCGAGGCCAGCGCGCGGCCGATCTTCGACCGGAGCTCGTCGCGCAG
>JAICGY010000419.1 GCA_025922915.1 Candidatus Methylomirabilota bacterium
CGCCTGCAGCTCGGCCGCCGTCGGGCCGTTGAACCGCTCCATGCGCTGCGCCTCGGCGGCGCCCATGACCTTGGAGCGGATGAGGATCTCGTACGCCTCGGCGCGCTCCTTGAGCTCCGGGCGCGTGTACTCGTCGCGGTTCAGCTCGACGGCCTGACCGGCGGGCAGCAGCCAGTTGGACAGTGCCGTCATGACCGCGTTGGCCTTGGGTCGCAGCCACGCCCGGTCGTGGAACGTGAACAGCTGCGAGACGTTGCTGTAGGTCATCGAGTCACCGGTAGGCAGCCCGAGCACGTACGGCGGTACGCCGAGCTTCGTGGCGATCCGCGACTCGTTGAACTGGCTGATCTCCAGCAGAGCCATGTCCTTCGCTGACATCGAGTTCGCCTGCTCGACCGTGGCGCCCTTGCTGAACACGGCCGGCTCGCCGGAGTTGCGCCTGCGGGCGTTGGCTAGCTGCCTCTGGGCCTCGTTCACGTCGTCCTGGTCGAGCTTCTGGTCCGATGTGACCCACCACAGCGGGCGGCCACCGGTCTCGGAGAGGTTCTGCACGTACCGCTGCAGCACACCGATCGTCACGATGCGCGCGCCGGCGGCTGCCAGGGGCCCGACACCGCGAGGCTGGTTCGGGTCAGTCGTCGAGCGGTACCGGATGTGCAGCATGTCCGGCGTGACGTCGCGCGGCCCGATGCTGTAGGTGCGGACGCCCTCGACGACCTCCACGTTCACGAACGACGCCGGGATCACGCGGAACGTGCGCGGGTAGCCGTCGGCGAAGTACGAGGTGGCCAGGACGAACGCCTCGCCCAGGTGGTAGTCCCAGAACAGCTGGTTCGCGAACTCCTGCCACGAGGCGTAGATCAGCGGGTCAGGGTTGATCATCCAGGGCTTGGCGTCCACGATCTGGCCGCCCTGCGTGCGGTACACCGGCAGGGACGACAGGATCGACGCGTTCAGGTCGATGCAGTCCCACGCCGTGTCCACCAGGCGCGTCATCTCCATGCCGCCCCACACCGGGGTCGACCACTCGGCCGGCCAGCCGTCCCACGGGGACGCCATCGGTACCTGCAGTGAGCGGCCATCCACCGGCGTGGACTCGAACTCCACGCCGTTGGGGTCGCCGGGGCGCCAGTCCTCGCCGCCGACCGACGTCTGAGGGTTGTCGTTCGGCTCGACACCCTCGTGGTTGACGCCCGATCCGAACAGATTCGACCAGAAGGCCATCTAATTGCCTCCGATCGTGACTAGTTCCTCGGGGTGGTACTTGCTGGGCTTGTAGGTCTCGAATTCGTCGGTCACGATCACCATTCGCACGTCGGGGTTCGCCATCCGGAACCGGTCGCGGCGCCACGCCTGGGCGGCCCCCGGCGAGTCCCAGATGATCCATGCGGCGTCGGGGTATGCGTCGGCGATGAAGTCGGCGTGGGGGACCATGAGGTCGGCCGGTGCCGCCTGGGCGTTCGCCCACTGCTCGGCGAGCGGACCGCACACGACGGTGACGCTCTCGGTGGTCGAAGAGGTGAAGATGTTCGGGCCGCCGTCCGGGTGCGCGAGCTCCCAGGCGGCCAGGGTCGCGGCCTCCAAAGGGCTGATGTCGCCCTCCGACTTGCGCGCGCCCCACGCCCACCGGTTGCCCACCGGGCGCTTGACGGCCACGCGCACGGCCTCGTCGAGCTCGGGGTAGCCGGCGTGCCGGGCCCGGCCCTCGGTGACCGTCGACCAGAACTCCGCCGACGCGTTGACCACGTCGTCCGTCGTCTTCACGCGCAGGTCGACGGCGTCCTCGAGGTCCGGGATGAGCGACGACGCCGGACCGCGGCCGTCGATGACTACCGGAAGGTTGAGCGCCTTGGCCAGCCGGATCGTCTCGTCGACCACCCACGCCGTGCCGGGTCCGTACTGCAGCGGCTTCACGTGCACGAGGTCGTGCTGCGCCGCCGCGGCCAGGATCACCGAGTGCGTCTGGTCGATGCCGGACGCCACCGCCAGCACCTGAGGCGCGACCGGGGGCGGCCCGGGGACCTTGCACGGCGCCCAGGAGGCCGAGAACGCGTTCATCGCGTCCTCGTCCCAGATGCCCAGACCCTCACGCATCCAGGACTCGGGGCTGAGCTTGCGCCGCAGCCGCAGCATGGACGTCAGCGGCGTGCGGTGCGGGTAGGACGGGTTCGCCTTGCCCCACTGGGAGCGGTCGTCCGGGCTCGCGTCCGGATCGGCGCCGCACTCGACCCACGCCATGTCGTCGGACTCGCCGGCCAGCGCGTCGCGGCGCATCCGCAGGAACGTCTCCGACGGGTCGGTCGGCGTCGGCGGGGTCCCCATGAACAGCGCCAGGCCGTTCGGCGCGGTGTTCATCGTGGCGAGCATCGCGTCCAGCGCGCGGTCGGTGAGGATCTGCGCCTCGTCGAACACGAGCACGTCCACGCCCGCGAACCCACGGCCGAAGCCGCGGTCACGAGCCCCGAACAGGATCCGGGAGCCGTTGTGGAACTCGATCACGGCGCCGGAGTTGCCCGTCAGGATCCGCTTGACGTGCGGGGCGACCTTCGGCCGGCTGGCCATGCCCTGCATCGCCAGGAGCGTCTCGTCGGCCGTGCGCGAGTGGTGCGCCGTCCAGATGACCGTCAGCCCCGGTGTGTTCACGCACAGGGCGAACATCGAGAAGCCGACCAGGTGCGTCTTGCCCACCTGGCGCGGCAGGGACATCCCGACGCCGCCGACCGTCGCCGCGTAGATGCCGTCGGCAGTCTTGGCGAACATCAGCCGACCGAGGTCGGCCTGCCACTGGTCGAAGCCCGTGCCGAGACGACGGCAGGTGGCCTCGATGGCCGGCCAGCCCGTGCGGACGATGCCCGCGGGCTTGACCAGGTGCCGGGCTACCTCAGATAGCCTCGCCGTCCCATGCTTCGTCTTCCGGGAGGTCGCCATCGACAGCGCCCTCCTCCGCGACACGGGCGTCCAGCTCCTTGATCTCCTTCGCGATCAGGAACAGCTGCCGGTGCAGGGCCGCCTTGGCGGGGCCCTTCTCGTCGGGGATGGATCGTGCGATCTCTGCGCGCTGCGCGACCAGGATCTCGCGGTACGTGCCGCTCTCGACCGCCTGGGCGAGCGTCTTGGGGGGCGGCTTGACCTCGTTCTCCTGGACCAC
>JAICGY010000420.1 GCA_025922915.1 Candidatus Methylomirabilota bacterium
CGCGGCGAGGTCCGGATGGTGGACGTCGGCGTGGCGGGGCGCGACGAGATCTTCCTCTCGCACCGGTCCTATGGCCCGCTCGAGCAGATCCAGCAGCTCAGCGAGCAGCGCAGCCGTCCGCGGAACCGCCTGCTCCGGCTCCTGGGCTACATCGGCACGGCGTACCGGTTCCTCCGGCGCGGACGGTTGCCGGCGATCGGCGTCGAGGTGGACGGCGTGGTCGTCGCGAAGGACGCGACGCTCGTGACGGTCGCGAACGTCGAGACCTACCGCGGCTTCCTCACGCTCACGCCGGCGGCCTCCCCGATCGACGGGATGTTCGACGTCTTCGTCGTGCCCCGCACGGGCAAGACCGGCCTCGCCTGGCGGCTCGTGCGACTGCTGCTGCGTCTCCCCGGACGCTGGCGCGGTGTCCGGCTGTATCGCGGCCGCCACGTCGTCGTGACGACACCGGTGCGCCGGGAGACGCTGACCGTCCGGCGGCGCGCGCTTCCGCTGCTGGTCCCGCCCGGCGCGATGCAGGCGCTGACGCAGCGGACCGTGGAAGGAGCGGCCCCGGTCGAGCGCCCGTCGTGACGTCAGCCGGACCGGACCCTGGCCGGCCGCGCCCTGCTCCGGCTCTCGCTCCACCGCATGACGCCCAGCACGAGCAGGCCGATCACGATCCAGACGACCTGCCGGGCGCGGCGGACGGCGCTGAACGCCAGCCCCGCGCCGGCCCCGTACCCGAGCGCCTCGAACGCCGCGGCATTGCCGCCCTCGTAGGCTCCGAGACTGGCCGGGACCATGAAGGAGGCGAAGCGAACGCCGGATCCGAGCGCCTCGATCACCGTGGCGCCGAGCAGGGAGACGGGCAGGCCCAGGGCCCACATGGCCAGCAGGGCCTCGAGCCCCGAGAGGATCCAGCCCGTGAGATGAAAGGTCACGGAGAGCAGGAAGCGCCGCCGGTCGTGCCGGTAGTAATCGCGCAGGGCCAGATCGAGCGTCTGGGCATAGCCGGCCTCCCGGACGACGCCGACGGCGACGAGCAACCGTCCGGCGCGCGCGACGAGACCGCTGACCTGGGCGGCGAAGAAGCCGGCGACGGCGAGCACCTCGAGCAGCAGCAGCCACAGCATCGTCGACAGCAGCGCCGAGTCGACCGGCAGCGCGGCCCAGGCCAGCACGATGCCGAGCAGCAGGAAGAGCGCCTGCGCGATCGTGATCGTCGTCTTGGCCACGACGATCGAGGGGACACTCGCCTCGTAGGTGACGTCCCGGCGCACCAGCCACGCCTTCACCGCCTCGCCCCCGACCTGCCCCAGCGCGGTGACGAGGTTCAGGGCCTCGCCGGCGAGGCGGGCGCCGGCCAGCCGGAGAAAGGGCACACGGCTGTCGCGGAACGCGAACCGCCAGCCGAGGGTGTCGAGGACGGTGATGAGCCCGTACGGCAGGCAGACGAGGGCGAACTGCCACCACCGGAGGCGATCGAGCGCCGCGACGATGGCGTCGGCGCCCGTGCGATGGACGAGGACCACGACCAGCACGGCGCCCGCGAGCAGCAGAAGACGCTTCACGGTCCGCACGCGACGGTTGTCCTCCCGTTTCCCCGCCACGCCCGATGAGGAGCCGCAAGACCCGGATCCTGCTCTCGGGTGCGGTCGTCTCGCTCGTGGGGTACTTCGCCCTGGCGGTGCTGGTGGCCGAGCAGGCGCTGATCGTGTGGGACGAGGGGACCCGGGCCTGGGTCCGGTTGCTCCGTCACGAGGCGCTCACCCTGCCCATGCAGATCATCACACGAGTGGGGGACGCCTACGGCCTGGTGCCGCTCATCCTGGCCGCGGTCGTCGTCCTGTGGCGCACCCACCGGCGCTGGGCGGTGGCCCTGCCCGTGCTCATGGCGGGCGTCGGGGCGACCGAGCGCCTGGCCAAGTGGGCGGCCGACCGGCCGCGGCCGGACGACACGCCCTGGGGGTTTCCGAGTGGCCACGTCCTGAGCCTGGTCGTGCTCCTCGGGCTCATCGTCTATCTCATCCTGACCGCCTCGAAGCCCCGCCGTCTTTGGAGAATCGCGGCGTCCGCCGCGTGCCTGTCCGTGATCGTGGCCGTGGCCTTCACCCGGCTGTACCTCGACCGACACTGGCTGACGGACGTGGGCGCCGGACTCGCGATCGGCCTCGCCTACCTTCTGCTGGCCATCTGGGTCGTGGAGGTGGTCGCCACGCGAGCGGCCGCCGGGCGAGCGCGGCGATCCTGACCGGGTCTGGCCGCGCCATCCACGCCGCCGGCGTGCTGCCGCCGGTCTCGGGCGGGGTGACGGCAGCGGGCCGGCGCGTCAGCTGGCGCGGGGGACGGCGGTGCCTCCGGCCAGGTGCTCGACGAACCAGCCGGCGGCGAGGGTGGCGACCTCGTCGAGCGCTCCCGGCTCCTCGAAGAGGTGGCCGGCGCCGGGCACGACGGCCAGGCGCTTGGGACCGGGCAGCCGCGTGAGGGCCTCGCGGTTCAGCTCCAGCACGGGGTGATCCTCGCCCCCGACGATCAGGAGCGTCGGCGCGTGCACGCGCGTCAGCGCATGCGCGGCGAGGTCGGGTCGGCCGCCCCGCGACACCACGGCGCCCACGCGCCGGGGCCGCTCGGCGGCGGCGATCAGCGCCGCCGCCGCGCCGGTGCTCGCCCCGAAGAGCCCGAGCGGCAGTCCGCCGGTGTCGGGCTCGTCGGCCAGCCAGTCGGCGGCGCCCAGGAGCCGGCGCGCGAGGAGATCGATGTCGAAGCGCAGGTGGCCGGTCTCGGCGTCCAGCGTCTCCTCGTCCGGCGTGAGCAGGTCGAGGAGCACCGTGCCCAGCCCGTGCGCCTCGAGCGCGCGCGCGACGTGCCGGTTGCGCGGGCTCCGCCGTCCGCTGTCGCGGCCGTGGGCGAAGAGCACCAGGCCGCGCGGCCGCGACGGCACGACGACATCCGCGGCGAGGGTGAGCAGGCCGGCGGGCACCAGCAGCACACGCTCCATCGCTGCCTCCTCAGGCGGCGGGCCGGCGCCGGCGGTCCGCCGCCTCGGCGAGGAGCACACGGACCTCCTCGTCGGTGGTCTGGGCGAAGTCCTCGTACCAGAGCCCCACCGAGTAGAACGGCTCCGGCGTGGCGGCGCAGAC
>JAICGY010000421.1 GCA_025922915.1 Candidatus Methylomirabilota bacterium
CTCGACCGCCGTGCGCAGCTGCAGGTGGATCGACTCGTCGCGCGACAGGAGCGGCAGGTAGCCGTGCGTGGCCGCGCAGGTGATGATCTCGACGTGGCCGGCGCGCTGCAGCTCGGCGAAGGTGCCGGGGATGTCGCCGCCGATCCGGCGGTGCAGCTCCCACATGCGCTCGTAGAACTCCTCCCAGAACCACGTGAGCCCGACGATCTGCGGCTGCCCCTGCTGCTCGAAGTGCGCGCGGCTGTCGGCGCAGGCGCGGCGCACGTTCTCGTAGTAGAAGGCCAGCTCCTTCTGGAACTCCGGGGAGGCGAGCTGCTCGGTGAGGACGGGCGAGAGGTTGATCGTCCACCGCGGCGAGATGCCGTCGGCGACCAGGCGGTGCGCGGTCTCCAGGAGCGGCAGGTAGCACTCGAACGCCGCCTCGTTGAGCCAGTCGCTGCCGTGGGGCCACCGGCCGTGATTGACCACCATAGGAAGATGGGTGTGCAGGACCAGTGAGAACGGGTAGCTCATCCGGCGGTGCCTTTCAACCCGAGCCGCGCCCGGTGACCTCGACCAGCCGCCATTGGACCGTATGAACCCGTCCGGCGCAAGCCTTCCTCTCGGCGCGACTCCCGGCGAGGGCGTGACGACCTTCCGCGTGTGGGCGCCGCGCTGCCGGTCGCTCGAGGTGGTGGCCGAGGGACGCCGCCCGGCGCCGCTGCAGGCGCGGGCCGACGGCCTCTTCGAGTGCACGATGCCCGGCCTGGGGCCCGGCACCCGCTACCAGTACCGGCTGGACGGCGAGCGCTACCGCCCCGATCCCGTCTCGCGCTTCCAGCCCGAGGGCGTGCACGGCCCGTCCGCCGTCGTCGACCCCGGGGAGTTCGGGTGGTCGGACGCCGGCTTCCGGGGCCACGCGCTCGCCGACCTCGTCTTCTACGAGCTGCACGTGGGCACCTTCACCACCGCTGGCACCTTCGAGGCCATCATCCCGCACCTGGCCGCCCTCGCCGAGCTCGGCGTGACGGCCATCGAGCTGATGCCGGTCGCCGAGTTCCCCGGCTCGCGCAACTGGGGCTACGACGGCGCCCACCTCTTCGCGCCCCAGTCCACCTACGGCGGCCCCCGCGGGCTGCGCCGCCTGGTGGACGCCGCCCACGCCCGCGGGCTCAGCGTGGTCCTCGACGTGGTCTACAACCACCTGGGCCCCGAGGGGAACTACCTGGCGGAGTTCGGCCCCTACTTCACGGACCGCTACAAGACCCCCTGGGGCACCGCCGTCAACTTCGACGGCGCCGACGCCGCCGGCGTCCGGCGGCACTTCGTCGACAACGCGCGCTACTGGGTGCGCGAGTTCCACCTGGACGGCCTGCGCCTGGACGCCATCCACTCCATCTTCGACACGAGCCCAACGCACGTCCTCACCGAGGCCGCCGAGGGGGCGCGGGAGGAGGCAGCGCGCCTGGGCCGGCCGGTGCACGTGATCGCCGAGTCCCACGACAACGACCGCCGCATCGTGCTGCCGGCCGCCCAGGGCGGCCTCGGCCTCGACGCCGTCTGGTCGGACGACTTCCACCACGCCGTCCACACGCGCCTCACCGGCGAGAGCGGCGGGTACTACGGCGACTTCGGGGACCCCGGCCTGCTGCCCCGCGCCCTCGCCGAGGGGTTCGCCTACCAGGGCCAGCCCTCGGAGTACTTCGCGATGCCGCGCGGCACGCCGAGCGCCGACCTGCCCGGCGAGCGCTTCGTCATCTGCGTGCAGAACCACGACCAGGTGGGCAACCGCGCCCTGGGCGACCGGCTCTCCACGATCGTGCCGCTGGAGGCGATGAAGCTGGCCGTCGCCCTCATGATGGCCGCACCCGCGCTGCCGCTGCTCTTCATGGGCGAGGAGTACGGGGAGACGGCGCCGTTCCAGTTCTTCACCTCGTTCCTGGACCCGGCGCTGCAGGACGCCGTGCGGCGGGGCCGGGCGGCGGAGTTCGCGCGCTTCGCCTGGCAGGGCAAGATCCCCGACCCCTCGGAGCCGGCCACCTTCATGCGCTCGCGCCTCAACCGCTCGCTGGCGGGGGCGCCCCGCCACCGCGAGCTGCGCGAGTACTACCGCCAGTGGCTCGAGATGCGCCGGATGCACCCGGCGCTCGGGGCGCGCGGCAAGGGCCAGGCGACGTGCACGCTGAGCGAGGAGGGCGTGCTGACGCTCGCTCGCCGGAGCGAGCAGGGCAGCGTGCGCCTCGTCGCCAACTGCACGCCCGAGGCCCGTCCGTTCGCGCTGCTCGGGCGCCAGGAGCCTGTCCTGCTCGACAGCGCCGACCCGCGCTTCGCCGGGCCGGGCGTCCGCCGGCCGCTGGCCCCGTGGCAGGTTTTGCTCTTCGACGCCGGCCGCTGATCGCCCGCCGCGGCGCTTGACGCGCCGCGCGCCCCGTCCGTAGAGTGACGAGTCGGCGCCGGAGTCCCGGCGGCCGTGACCATTCGATGCGGTAACACTCGACGCCGACCACGGCTGCCGACCAACCGCTGTTCACGAACGCTGAAAGGGGGATCGCTTGGCGACGAGCACGACGACGCGCTGGCACATCGAGGGGCAGGGCTACGAGTACTGCAACTGCGACTTCGGCTGCGGCTGCAACTTCGGCGGGTTCCCGAACTCGAAGGACGGCAGTTGCCGCTCGCTCACGGGGTGGAGCATCACCCGGGGCCAGTGCGGCGACGTCGACCTGGCCGGGGTGAAGCTGGCCGTCATCTTCTCGTGGCCGAAGGCCATCCACGAGGGCAACGGCCAGACCGTGCTCATCGTGGACACCAAGGCCAGCGACGCCCAGGCCCAGGCGCTCCGCCGGATCTGGGCGGGCGGCCTCGGCGGCATCCCGTTCGAGCTCCTCGGGCCCACCTACAAGATCGTCGACCTGGTACGCGCGCCGATCACCATCGAGGGCGCCGGCCGCAAGAGCGTCTTCCGCGTGGAGGGCATCGGCGAGGGCCGCGGCGACACCTTCAAGAACCCGGTCACCGGCGAGGAGCACCTGGCCGACATCGTCCTGCCCAGGGGCGGGATCATCTGGGACCGCGGCCAGTGCGGCCAGGGCTCCTTCCGCGCCTCGGCGGCCGGC
>JAICGY010000422.1 GCA_025922915.1 Candidatus Methylomirabilota bacterium
GCCGATCGCGATGCTCGGCAGGGAAGACAACGACCTCCTCACTCGCACGGGCCCCGGCACGCCCATGGGGACCCTGCTCCGCCGGTACTGGATGCCCGTTGTGCTCTCCAGCGAGCTCGAGCCGGGCGGCCGGGTCAAGCGGGTCCAGCTCCTCGGCGAGCGGCTCATCGCCCACCGCGCTCCCGGTGGCGCCGCCGGGCTCGTGGCGGAGTTCTGCCCGCACCGCGGCGCCTCGCTCTACTTCGGCCGGAACGAGGAGGGCGGCATGCGCTGCGTCTACCACGGCTGGAAGTTCGGCCTGGACGGGCAGAGCGTGGACATGCCGAGCGAGCCCCCGGAGTCGAGCTTCGCGGCCAAGGTGCGCACGGCCGCCTACCCGTGCGTCGAGCGGGGTGGGGTCGTGTGGGCGTGGTTGGGGCCGGGGACGCCGCCGCCCCTGCCCGAGCTGGAGTGGCTCGGGCTGCCCGCCGGCCACGTGTTCGCGTCCAAGCGCGTCCAGGACTGCAACTGGTTCCAGGCGATGGAGGGCGGCATCGACTCCAGCCACATCTCCTTCCTGCACTCGCCGATCGACCACCAGGACGAGATCACGTACGAGATGGACCGGGTGTCGTTCGGGGTGGGCGCGGCGGTGCAGACCGGGGACCGCGCCCCGCGCTTCGAGGTGGTGGACACCGACTACGGCGTGCTGATCGGCGCGCGCCGCACGCAGCCCGACGGGCGCTGGCACTGGCGCGTGACCCAGTTCCTCCTGCCCTTCTACACGATGCCGCCCGTCGGCGTGGGCGAGAAGGTCGTGCAGTCGCACATCTGGGTGCCCATGGACGACACGCACGTCGTCAACTGGATGGTCACCTGGCACGTCGAGCGCCCGCTGACGCCGGAGGAGATCCAGCTGCACATCGAGGGCCGGGGCGCCCACGTCTGCGACTACGCGCCGCCGACCTCCGAGCCCTACGGCGACGTCCGGACGGCCGCCAGCCGCGACAACGACTACGGCATGGACTGGGACGTGCACCGCACCAAGATGTTCTGCGGCATCCCGGGCTTCGGCGTGCAGGACCAGGCGATCCAGGAGAGCCAGGGACCGATCGTCGACCGGACCCAGGAGCGGCTGGGGACGAGCGACACCGCGATCATCCAGGTGCGCAAGCGGCTCCTGACCGCCGCGCGCGCCCTGCGCGACCACGGCACGCCGGCGCCCGGGGCCGCCCCCGGCTCGTTCTGCGTCCGCTCGGCCTCGGTCATCCTCGAGCCGGGCGAGGACTGGGTGGCCGCCGCGCGACCGCTCATCGTCGTCCGCCCCGGCCAGACCCTCACGCTCGCCTGACCCCGCGCATGCCGGGGCGCATGGCGGGCCGCGTCGCCCTGGTCACGGGAGGCGCGGGCGGGATCGGGGAGGCCACCGGCCGCCTCTTCGCCGAGGAGGGTGCGGCCGTCGCCCTCGTGGACACCGACCGCGCCGCGGTGGAGGCGGCGAGCGCCGGCATCGTGCGCGACGTGGCCAGCGCGCGCGTCTTGCCGCTCGTGGCCGACCTGGCGCAGGAGGCCGAGGCCCGCCGCGCGGTCGCCGAGACGGCCGCCCGCCTCGGGGCGCTCCACTGCCTCGTGAACGTCGCCGGCGTGCGCGTCTACACGCCGCTGGCCGAGGCCGAGCCGAAGGACTGGGAGCTCATCCTGGGCGTCAACGTCCTGGCCACCGCGTACTGCTGCAAGGCGGCGCTCCCGCATCTGCGCGCGGCCGGCGGCGGGACGATCGTGAACGTCTCCTCCGTCTACGGAGTGCTGGGACGCGCCGGCATGGGGCAGTACGACACCACGAAGGCGGCCGTCCTCGGCTTCACGCGGGCGCTCGCCGTGGAGGAGGCGCCCCACGGGATCCGCGTCAACGCCGTGTGCCCGGGCGGGACGATCACGCCCTACCACATCCACCGCGCGGCGCAGCGGGGCGTCTCGGAGCAGCAGCTGCGCGGTTCGCGCGCCAGGGACAACGGCCTGTTCGGGCGGTGGGCCGAGCCGCGCGAGGTGGCCTACCCGATCCTGTTCCTGGCCTGCGCGGAGTCGTCGTTCGTCACGGGCACCACGCTGCTGGTGGACGCCGGCAAGTCGATCCTCTGACGGCCGCGCCGTGCGACTGCTGACGATCCTGCCCCAGGAGGACCTCACCGAGGTCCCGGCAGCGGCCCGCGCCGCGGAGGCGGCCGGGTTCGACGGCCTGATCACCACCGAGAACCGGAACGACCCCTTCCTGGCGCTCGGCGTGGCGGCCGTGAGCACCACGCGGGTGACGCTCGGCACCGGCATCGCGATCGCGTTCTCGCGCAGCCCGATGCCCGTGGCGAACGCGGCCTGGGACCTGCAGGTCGCCTCGCGCGGGCGGTTCGTGCTCGGGCTCGGCTCGCAGGTGCGCGCGCACAACGAGAAGCGGTTCAGCGTCCCGTGGAGCGCGCCGGCGCCCCGGCTGCGGGAGTACGTGGGAGCCCTGCGCGCCATCTGGCGGTGCTGGGAGACGGGCGAGACGCTCGACTTCCGCGGGCAGCACTACACGTTCACGCTGATGACGCCCAACTTCACTCCGCGATCCACCGGCCAGCCCATGGTGCCGGTGACCCTCGCCGCCGTCGGGCCCGCGATGCTGCGCGTGGCCGGCGAGGTCTGCGACGGCGTCCGCCTCCACGGCTTCTGCACGCGTCGCTACGTGGACGAGGTCGTCATGCGCGAGCTGCGCACCGGCATGCTGCGCGGCGGACGGGTGCGCGAGCGGTTCGAGGTCTCGGGCGGTGGCTTCATCGCGACCGGGCCCGACGAGGCGTCGGTGGCGCGGATGCTGGAGTGGGTCCGCTACCGCGTGGCCTTCTACGCCTCGACGCCCGCGTACTCGCCGGTGCTCGAGGTCCACGGGCTACAGGACCTGGGGCAGAAGCTCAACGTCATGTCCAAGGCGGGGCAGTGGGACCGCATGGCGGGCGAGATCCCGGACGACGTGGTGCGGCTCTTCGCCGCGGTCGGCACGCACCGGGAGATCGCGCGGGAGATCGAGCGTCGCTTCGGCGGGGTGGCGGACAGCATCGCCCTGTCCGGCGGCTA
>JAICGY010000423.1 GCA_025922915.1 Candidatus Methylomirabilota bacterium
CTGGGAGACCGAATATCTCCAGATCCTCGAGGGCGAGGACCCGGTCAAGGAATGGGTGAAGGGCACGTGGCTCAAGCCGCTGCTGGACGCCCTCGAGGAACCGGAGCGCGGGCGGTTCGAGGCCGACTACGCGGCGCGGGTGGCGCGCGCCTATCCGCGCCGGCCGGACGGCCGCACGCTCTTTCCGTTCCGCCGCCTCTTCATCGTCGCCCGGGCGCGCGGCGCCTGAGCCAGGGAGGAGACTCATGAGCACGATCAAGATCGGCGCCGCCGAGGTCGTCCGGATCGAGGAGAGCTACGAGCCCAACTTCGACGCCGCGAAGTTCTTCGCCGACTGGCAACCCGCCGTCGTGGACGAGCACGCCGGCTGGATGCTGCCGGACCACTTCGACCCCGCCACCGGTCTCCTGAAGCTCAGCGTGCACAGCTGGCTCGTCCGCGTCGGGGGCCGGGCGATCCTGATCGACGCCTGCGTGGGCAACCACAAGCCGCGACCGCTGCGGCCCAAGTGGCACCTGATGGAGACGCGCTACCTCGAGCGGCTGGCGGCGGCGGGCGTGCGCCCGGAGCAGGTGGACGTCGTCCTCTGCACGCACCTCCACATGGACCACGTCGGCTGGTTCACCCGGCGCGAGCGCGACCGCTGGGTGCCCACCTTCCCCAACGCCCGCCACGTCTTCAGCCGGGCCGACTACGATCACTACCTGGCGCTCGACCGCGACCCCGAGAAGGGGCCGGTCAACCAGGGATCGTTCCGCGACAGCGTGCTGCCCGTGGTCGAGGCGGGGCTGGCCGACATGGTGTCCGGCCCCCACGCCCTGGACGAGCACGTGCGGCTGGACCCCGCGCCCGGCCACACGCCGGGCACGGTGGCGATCACGCTGACCTCGCAGGGCGCCGCCGCGCTGTTCTGCGGCGACATCCTGCACCACGCCATCCAGGTCTATCACCCGCAGTGGAACAGCTTCGCGTGCGGCGACGCGGAGCGGGCGCGGGCGAGCCGGCGGGCCGTGCTCGCCCGGTGCGCCGACACGGGGGCGCTCCTGATGCCGGCCCACTTCGGCGCGCCGTTCGTCTGCCGGATCGAGGGCACCGGGGACGGCTTCGTGCCGCGGTTCGCCTAGACGGGGCGCGCGGCCGCTCGGCCACGTCGAGCGCCTTCACGACGCCGTCCTCGACCAGCATCGAGTCGCGCTGGGAGCGGACGCCCATGAAAGTCGACTTTGCAAGCCGGCGTCGGTCCCGATGCGTCCGGGCAGAACACCCGGTGACCGGCGGCGCGAGGACCGGGCGGCGCGTGTGTACGCCGGCAAGTATCCGGAACCTCGAGCCGGCGCGGCCGGCCGTGCCCTGGCACGGGGCGCGCACACGGCGGGGGACGTCGCCGGAAGGAGGTGATGCCGAGAGCGCCGCCGGCCGAGATGGTTCGTCGTGGGTGTACGGTTGCGCAGTCGCCCAGAAAGGACCGAGCCATGCTGCAGGGGTTCCGCGTCCGCGAACGTGCGCCCTTCGTCATCAGCCTGATCGTGTCGCTCCTCGCTCTCGCCCTCGCGTCACCGGTCGCCGCCAACGAGGTCGTCCAGTGGAACGACACCACCGCCAAGGTCATCCAGGCCAGCGGCCAGAACTCCATCGTCATGACCCGCACGCTGGCCATGGTGCAGGCGGCTGTCCACGACGCCCTCAACGCGATGAGCCGGCGCTACGACGCCTACTACTTCGAGGGGCCGGCGCATCCCGGGGGCTCGCCGGCGGCCGCGGTGGCGGCCGCGACGCACACGGTGCTGGTGGGTGTCGTGCCGTCCTTCGGCACGCCGGCCCAGAAGGCGAGCGCGCTGGCGCAGCTCGACCAGGCCTACACCACGGCCATGTCCGGCATCGCCGCCGGGCCCGCCCGGAACCGGGGCGCGGCGGCCGGGCGGGCGGCGGCGGCGGCGATCCTCGCGCTGCGCATGGACGATGGCGCCGGCCGTGACGCGCCGTACGTTCCCGGGACCGGCGCCGGCCGGTGGCGGCCGCACCCGAACCCGGCGCCGCCCAATCCGCCGATCGCCAATCCGGACCTGGCGCGGGGCTACGCGTCCTCGGCGTTGCCCGGCTGGGGCAACGTCCGGCCGTTCACCCTGCTCTCCGCCTCGCAGTACTGGCTGGCCGGTCCCCCGGCACTCACCAGCGAGGCCTACGCGCGCGACTACAACGAGATCAAGAGCCTCGGCGGCAAGACGAGCACCGTGCGCACGGCGGAGCAGACGGAGATCGCCCGCTTCTGGTTCGAGGGCCCGCCGGCGTGGAACCGGATCGCGCGCGAGGTGGCCGCGAGCAGGGGCCTGGACGCGCACGACAGCGCCCGGTTGCTGGCCCTCGTGAACCTCGCGATGGCCGACGCCTACATCGCGGGCTTCAAGATCCGGTACGTCTACGATCTCTGGCGGCCCGTGACCGCCATCCGCGAGGGTGACAACGACGACAACGACGCCACCGCCGGCGACCCGTCCTGGGACAGCCACCAGAACACGCCCCCGGTGTCGGAGTATCCGTCGACGCAGAGCACCTTCAGCGGGGCCGCCGCCGCGGTCCTGGCCGACGTCCTGAGGAGTGACCAGGTGCCGTTCTCCGTGACGAGCGGCAAGCCCTTCGAGGGGCTGACGCGCTCGTTCTCGAGCTTCTCGCAGGCGGCCCAGGAGAGCGCCGACTCCCGCATCTACGCCGGTATCCATTTCCGGACGGCGTGCCACGACGGGCTCGCGCTGGGACGGAAGATCGGCCGGCGGGTGGTCGCGCTCTACCTGCAGCCCACCCGGAAGTGACGGCACCGGGCCGGGCGCCCCCCGAGAGGGACGCCCGGCCGCGGCGATCGGCTAGAGGTACTGGCCCGTGGCCACCACCCGCTCGACGCTGCGCTTCTCCGCGGGCGTCTCGCCCATCAGCGGCTTGATGTAGACGATGCGCTCGCCCTTCTTGCCGGCGATCTTGGCCCAGTCGTCGGGGTTGGTGGTGTTGGGGAGGTCCTCGTTCTCCTTGAACTCCTCGCGGACGGCGGCGAGGAGGTCGTCGGTGCAGATGCCCTTGGGGCCGCC
>JAICGY010000424.1 GCA_025922915.1 Candidatus Methylomirabilota bacterium
CTACGTGGTCAGGCTCCGGCGGGGGCGGCTCCGGATCGGGCGCGACGCGTTCATTCGCCTGCTGGCGGAGGAGAACGTCGCGGCGGGGGTGCAGTTCGTCCCGCTCTATGCGCACGGTTACTACCGCGAGTGGCTCGGCTTGCGACCGGACGACTACCCCAACGCCCGCGACGCCTACGAGGAAGTCGTCTCGCTGCCGCTGTACCCTCGCATGTCGGAAGCGGACGTATGGGACGTGATCCGGGCCGTACGCAAGGTGGTGGCCGGCCACGCCGCGCGCTGATGGCGCCGGCCGGTCGGGGGCGCGTCAGCGAGCGGCGAGCGCGTCGAGGACCTTCCGGTCCGCGGGGTCGATCGCCGTCAGGCGGACCCGCGTGAGGGTCGCGTCGCCCCCGGACGGGAGCGACACGACCTTGCCCCACAGGTCGCCCGACTCCTGGCTGCGGTCGGCGTAGCGCACGCGCAGGCGGACGTTCGTCAGCAGCGGCACCGGTACGGGGAGGCGCACGTCGAGGTGCAGAGGCCCGGCCCGGCGCGCCTCGCCGTCGAACCCGTTCTCCCGCACGATCTTGCCGTCGACGATCCAGCAGCGCAGCGGCCACGCCACGGCCACGCCGGGATCTTCCGGGCCGGCGTCGGGCAGCCGCTGGGCGAAGCGGCCCCGCACCCCCCGGAGCTCCCACAGGAGGAGCGGCTCGCTCACGCCCTTGACCTGCACCGGGACCGGCCCGGCCACCTCGGCGAGGCCCCCGAGGGCCTCCAGCGTCGCGGGCGTCATGAGGATCTGCCCGCCGACGGTCGCGCTCTCGACGCGGGCGGCCAGGTTCACGGCGCTCCCCACCACCGAGTACTTCGCCCGCTGCTCGGAGCCGATGTTGCCGACCACCGCCTCGCCCGTGTTCAGCCCGATGCCCATCTCGAACCGCGGCAGCCCGCGCGCCTCGTGGACGGCGTTCACCTCCACCATCGCGCGCTGCATGGCGAGGGCGGCGGCGGCCGCCCGCTCGGCGTGGTCGGGATGGGGCAGCGGGGCGCCGAAGATGGCGAAGATGGCGTCGCCGATGAACTCGTTGATCGTGCCCCCGTGCTCCACGACGATGTCGGTCATGCGCGCCAGGTAGCCGTTGAGGATGTCCATGACCCACGCCGGGTCCCCCTGCTCGGCGAAGCGCGTGTAGCCGCGCAGGTCGGACATGAGGATCGTGACCACGCGCTTCTCGCCGCCGAAGGAGAGGCCCTGCGGGGACGTCAGGAGCGTCTCCACGACCTCGGGCGAGACGTAGCGGCCGAACGTCGTCCGGATGAAGTCGCGCTGCCGCAGCCCCTCCAGCATCTGGTTGAACGCTCCCGTGAGCACGCCGACCTCGTCGCGCGACCTCACCGGCAGCGTCCGCGTCAGGTCCCCGCCGGCCACCCGCGCGACGCCGCCGGTGAGGGCGGCGAGCGGGCGCGTGAGCCGCCGCGCCACGAGCACGCCCAGGACGAGCGCGCCGAGCGCCCCGAGGACCGCGCCCTGCATCACCACGGTGCGCACCTCGTCGAGCCGGTGCATGTAGGTCTCGACCGGGTAGTCGACGACGAGGACGCCGAGCGTCGTGCCGGCCGCGCGGTCCACGAGCGGCGCGAAGGCGGTGATCCACGTGCCGCCGGCCGTGCGGTAGACGGGCGTGGCGCGCGCGAACCCGTCGGCCAGCGTCCAGGCGAGCGGCTCGCGCACCTCGGGCGCGAGCGTCACCACCTCGCCCGGCGGCGCGGCGGCGTCGCTCGAGGCGACGCGCCGCGCCCGTCCCGCCGCCGGGTCGATGTCGGCGAGCGTGTAGACGGGGGTCGAGAGGACGGCCTCGGTGCGGATCGTCGTGAGCGTGGCCCGGAGCCGCTCCGCCGCCTCGCCGCCGGGCTCCCGCTCCACCGCGGCCTGCAGCGCCGGGTCCACCAGCAGGACCGAGGTGCGGGCGATGTTGAGGAGCTGGATCGCGACGCTCTCCTCGACGAGCTGACGCTGCCGGTCCCACACGTAGCCGCCGACGAGCGCCACCGCGACCAGCGTCGCCAGGGCGAACAGCAGCGAGAGCCGGACGCTGAGACGGTGCCAGGGGCGGAGCCTCGCCGGCGTCGTGCTCGTCACGCCAGGATCATACCTCCCGGCGGCCGCCCGCTTGGCGGGCGCCCGCCACTCCGGGACCCGGGCGTACCGCTCGCCGGTGCCCCGGCGGTCGGGGTAGGGTGGGACCCGGGGGAAGAGGTTGGCCACGACCGACGGCGCGCCGGCAGGGTTCGTCTACCGCGAGGACGTGCTCACGTCCGAGGAGGAGCGCGGCCTCGTGGAGCGGCTGCAGGCGCTGCCGCTCGAGACGATCGTCATGCGGGGCAGGGCCGCGCGGCGCCGGACGGCTCACTTCGGCTGGCGGTACGGCTACGAGACCTGGCGGGTGGAGCCCGGCCCGCCCACCCCGTCGTTCCTCGCGCCCCTGCGCGAGCGGGCGGCGGCCCTCGGGGGCGTCGCGCCGGGCGCCCTGGAGGAGATCCTGATCACCGAGTACCCGCCCGGCGCCGGCATCGGGTGGCACCGCGACGCGCCGGCCTTCGGCGTGGTGGTCGGCGTGTCGCTCCTCGCGCCCTGTCGCATGCGGTTCCGGCAGCGGGCCGGCCCCGGCTGGCGCAGCCTGGCGGTGCCGCTGGCGCCGCGGTCGGCCTACGTGCTGGCGGGCCCGGCCCGCACGTCCTGGCAGCACGGCATCCCGGCGATCCCGGCCCTCCGCTACTCGATCACGTTCCGCACGCTGCGAACGGCCCGGGCTGGGGTACGATCAGGTGATCGCCGCCCGGCCCGTGCCGGCCGGCTGGATCCACTACGGGCCCGGCGCGCGCCGGGTCGCGACCAGGGAGCATCGTGACGAAGAGGACCAGACAGAACAGCACCAGACGCCGTACCCCCGCCCGGAGTCCCGCCCGCAAGACTCGCAGCCGCAAGCCGGCCCGGCCGCCCGAGAGCGCGCCGCCGCCCGCCGAGGTCCTGCCCGCCGTCGAGCCCCCCGCGATCGTGGAGGCGCTCGACGACCTGCCGCTCGCCACGCC
>JAICGY010000425.1 GCA_025922915.1 Candidatus Methylomirabilota bacterium
GACGCTCCACGCCGCGTACGCCCGGCCGTGCCTGCCCCACATCGAGGCCCGGCTGCGCGCCGGCCGACTGAAGATCGTCGGGTTCTTCGAGGACGTGCGCGTGGTGGAGATCCCGGAGGCGGACGTCGCACGGTGGCGGGCCCCGGACGTGGCGGTCATGAACGTCAACACGCCCGAGGAGCTGGCCCGCGCGCGCGTCCTCGCGGCCACGCTCGGGTGACTCGTGGCACGCCTGCGGCCCGTCGTCGTCGTCCACTACCACGAGATCAGTCTCAAGCGGGGCAACCGCCCGCTGTTCCTCCGGCACCTGAAGCGCAACCTCGAGCGCGCCACCGAGGACCTGGGCCCCTTCGTCGTGCGCCAGCGGCCCGGCCGCATCGTGCTGGACCTCGAGGACCACCCCAAGCCGGACGCGGTGCTGGAGCGCGCGGCCACCGTGTGCGGGGTCGCGGGCGTCGCCCTCGCCTACCGGACGTCGTCGACGCTCGAGGCCATGGAGGCCGTCCTCGGCCGCCTGCTGGAGGGGCGCCGGTTCGGCTCCTTCCGGATCTCGGCCCGGCGCGCCTTCAAGACCTATCCGATGACGAGCGTCGAGCTCAACCGCGCGCTCGGCGCCTTCGTGCTGGCCCGGGTGCCCACCCGCGTCGACCTCCACCATCCCGAGGTGGAGATCGTGGTGGAGGTCCTCCCCGACGAGACGTTCATCGCCCTGGACCGGCGGCCCGGGCCGGGCGGGCTTCCCGTCGGCGCGAGCGGGACCGTCGCCGCCCTGCTGTCGGGCGGGATCGACTCGCCCGTGGCGGCCTGGCGGATGATGAAGCGCGGCTGCCGGGTGCTGTTCGTGCACTTCCACAGCGTGCCGTATCTGCCCGCGACGTCGCAGGCGAAGGCGCGGGCGCTCGTCGAGCGCCTCTCGACGTGGCAGTACGACTCGTCGCTCTACCTGGTTCCGTTCGGCGAGATCCAGCGCGAGATCGTCCTGTCCGTCCCCGGCCCCGCGCGCGTCGTCGTCTACCGGCGCTTCATGGTCCGGATCGCCGAGACGCTGGCGCGCCGGCACGGGGCGCTGGCCCTCGTGACGGGTGAGAGCCTGGGCCAGGTCGCCTCGCAGACGCTGGAGAACATCGCGGCGATCGACGCCGTGGCCACGCGGCCCGTCTTCCGGCCGCTCATCGGGATGGACAAGCTGGAGATCACCGCGGAGGCGCGCCGGCTCGGGACCCTCGAGACGTCGATCGAGCCGGATGCCGACTGCTGCACGCTGTTCACGCCCCGGCATCCCGCGACCCGCATGAGCGCCGCCGAGGCGGGCGCCCTCGAGGAGCGCCTGGACGTCGGCCGGCTCGTGGAGGCGGGCGCCGGGCAGGCCGTGCTCGAGACATTCCGGTTCCCGGTCCTCGCGGCGTGAGCGCGGCGCTCACGTTCCTGGGCGCCGCCGGCACCGTCACCGGGGCGAAGTTCCTGCTCGAGGCCGGCGCCGCGCGCGTGCTCCTCGAGTGCGGGATGTTCCAGGGGCTGCGCGAGCTCCGGGAGCGGAACTGGGCGCCGCTCCCGCTGGACGCCGGCGGCCTCGACGCGGTCCTGCTCTCGCACGCGCACATCGACCACTCCGGGTACCTTCCCCGGCTCGTGCGCGAGGGCTTCGGCGGCCCGATCCACTGCTCGCCGGGGACGGTCGACCTGCTGAGGATCATGCTGCCCGACGCCGCGCGCTTGCAGGAGGAGGAGGCGGAGTACCGCAACCGGGCGGGGGCCAGCCGTCATCGCCCGGCCCGTCCGCTCTTCACGACCGAGGATGCGGAGCGGGCGCTCGAGCGCCTGGCCCCGGTGGACTTCGACCGGGACTTCGTCGCGGCCCCCGGGGTGCGCGCACGCTTCCGTCCCGCGGGGCACATCCTCGGCGCCTCGATCGTCGTCGTCGACGTGGCCGGCCGCCGTCTGGTGTATTCCGGCGACCTCGGGCGCTACGGCGTCCCCATCATGTGCGATCCCGTCACCGTGGAGGCGGCGGACGCCCTCCTCGTGGAGTCGACCTACGGGGACCGCCGTCATCCCGCCGACGACGGCACGCCGACCATCGTGGAGGCCGTCGAGCGCGCCGTCGACCGCCGGGGGCTCCTGCTCGTGCCGGCCTTCGCGATCGGCCGGACGCAGGAGCTGCTCTACCTGCTGCGCGAGCTGGAGGAGGCGCGCCGCATCCCGCGCGTGCCCGTGTACCTCGACAGCCCCATGGCCATCGAGGCGACCATGGCGTACGCGCGTCACCCCGAGGAGCACGACGTCGAGACCGCGCGGGTGGCCACCGCGGGCGGCCGGCCCTTCGGCCCCGCGCGCGTCCAGCTCTCGCGCACGCCCGAGGACTCGAAGCGCATCAACGCGCTGGAGGGGCCGGCGATCGTCGTCGCCGGGAGCGGCATGGCCACGGGCGGCCGCATCCTGCACCACCTGCGCCGGCGGCTGCCCGACGCCCGCCACACGGTGCTGTTCGTGGGCTACCAGGCCGCCGGCACGCGGGGCCGCCTGCTGCGCAACGGGGCCGCGACGGTGCGCATCTTCGGCGAGGAGGTGCCGGTGCGGGCGAGGGTGGTGGCCACCGACGCGCTGAGCGCCCACGCGGACCAGCACGAACTCCTGCGCTGGCTCGGCGGCTTCCACCGCCCGCCGTCGGCGACGTGGTGCGTCCACGGGGAGCCGGCCGCGGCCACGGCGCTGCGCGAGAGGGTCATCGCCTCCCTGGGCTGGAAGTGCGAGCCGGCGGCCCACGGCCAGCGCGTGGCCGTCTGACCGCCCGCGGCGCCGGCGCACCGTGCTGCCGCTGATCCGGGAACGACTTCCCGAGGTGCTCCGGGTCGCCTACGCGGACCAGATCGAGACCATCCTCCGGGAGATCGTCCGCGCCGCGGACCTGAACGACACCGGCCGGGGGATCGCGTTCGTCGTTCCCGTCGACCGGGTGGTCGGAGTCGCCCATTTCATGAAGCGTGTGTCCGATCCGGGATGATGCGCGCCGGCCGACCCCCGACATGTGGGTGGCTTGACGCCCGTTCCCACAATCGGTATGGTCTGCCCA
>JAICGY010000426.1 GCA_025922915.1 Candidatus Methylomirabilota bacterium
GCCCCCTCGTTGCGCACTGCGAGCTGGCCCTCGCCAGGCTGTCTCGACGGATCGGCAAGCGCGAGGAGACCGAGAAGCGGTTCACCGCCGCTACCGAGATGTATCGTGAGATGGGCATGCGCTACTGGCTGGAGCAGGCGGAGTCCGAGCACGCGATGCTGGCGTGATCGTCGACGGTTCTGGGACCGACGCGCTGGTGAGCGACCGGCCGTGCGGATGGGCCGGAGAGGAGGACTCGTGATGTGCCCGTTCCTGGTACCCGTGATGGCCGATCGCCTCTGGCTCTATCCCGTTCCTGCCTACTGCCGCCGCCCGGATCGCGGCGTGCGCGTGCCGGCGCCGGCCACCATGGCGGGTTTGTGCACCTCGATGAAGTACCGTGGCTGTCCGGGCTACCGCGCCGAGCGCGGGCGTCCAGCGCCCGCCTGCTCCAACGCTCGGAGAGTCGAGGGACCGCCGGGGAACTGAGGGAACCGCGACGAGGAACACACGCGTCGGCCGGCGCTCCCCATCCCCGCGCTCGTGCCGGCGGCGCAGATCGACGTGGCCGACGTGCCGTAGCGACGAGGGCCGACCGTGCAGGAAGCAGGAAGCACATGAGAACGTCGGTGAGATCCCGCTCGCGTACGCCGGCACACCGAGCCAGTTCGCCGCCGCCTGGCCGCGACGCCGCCAGGAGTATACGAGGCGGTCGTCTACGCGTACGACCGGGCGACTGGGAACACCGGTGTCGACCGGGTGACCTTCATCGTCTCGAAGGAGCGACTGTCGCCCCGCGGCCAGCTTCCCATGCCATAATGAGCGCGATGCTCGAGGTCGAGACCCCCGGGGATCTGCTGCAGTTCGTCGGGCGCGAGCTGGGTCCCTCGGACTGGACGCCGGTCGACCAGGCGATGATCGACACGTTCGCCGACGCCACCGGCGACCACCAGTGGATCCACGTCGACGTCGAGCGGGCGAAGCGGGAGATGCCCGGCGGCAGGACCATCGCCCACGGCTACCTCACGCTCTCGCTGGTGCCGCGGATGGCCCAGACGCTCATGCGCGTGAAGAAGCGCAGTCACGGCCTGAACTACGGGTCCAACCGGGTTCGCTTCATCACCCCGGTGCCGGCGGGCGCCCGCGTCCGGCTGCGCCAGCGCATCGCCAGCGTCGAGGAGGTCGCGGGCGGCGTCCGCGTGACCTCCGACATGACCGTGGAGGTCGAGGGCGAGACCAGGCCTGCCCTCGTGGCCGAGATGATCGGCGTGCTGTACTCGTAGTCACGAGCCCGCCGGCGCCCCGCGCTCCGTCAGCCGCCGCAGCACCTCCAGTCCGGAACGGATCGTCGCCGACGACGACCGCGCGGGGTACCGCTCCTCGCCGTGCAGCCACCGGGGCGGGCCCAGCACCTCGAAGGTGAACCCCATCGCCTCGTACATCAGGAGAATCGGCTTGGCCGCCGCCCCCGCGCACACCCCGAAGCCCCGCCGGGTCGTCTCCAGCAAGAGCGCGGCGAGGCAGGCCGCCGTGAGCCGGTGCCGGCGGTCGCCGCGATAGCGCTCGGCGAGCACGAGGCGCCCCCACTCGACGACACCCCCCGGCGGCTCGAGCCGGAGCCCGAACTCGCGCTCGATGGGAAGCAGGCGTTCCGGCGAGGGCAGCACCAGCCGGCAGGCGCCCACGACGGCGGAGCCGTCCCAGATGGCGATCTGCACCGCCGCGGCGTCGTACTCGTCCTGCTCGCGCCCGTCCGGGATCGCTTCGGCCGGCGCCCAGCCGCGCTCGATCGTCTCCGCGCCGCGCAGCTGGAACATCGCGTCGAGGTCGGCCTGGGACTCAGCCACACCGACGCGCAACGGAGCCACCGACGCGATCACCCGTCGAGCGACCAGCTCCATCTCCCGGAGCACGGACGTCTCGCCGCCTGCATGCATGGCCGCGATCAGTCCGGGTTCGTCGTGTTGCCGCCGACGATGAGGATCGCCCTCGGCGTGTCCGGGTCGGTGCGGATGCCCTTCCCGGGCGCCACCAGCCGGGACCGCAGGCCGACCCGGCCGAGCCGGTACCGGATGCCGTCCAGCGTGAACGACGAGACCTCGGTGCGGCGCAGATCCCCGAAGACGGTGGTCACCGCGGTGTTCGGGGCGGTGACGTTGAGGATGTTCTCCAGCGTCGCCTCGTCGGCGGCGATGCGCTGGCCCTCGGCGAAGGACGCGGGAGCCTCGAACGTGGCGCCCGGCGCATCGCGCAGGAAGATCTCCAGGTGCCCCGGGGCATGCGCGACGAACAGGTCTCCGCGGCGCTGGATCGAGGTCAGCTGCGCCGTGCCGAAGAACGTGAAGCGGGCCGTCGCCTCGGACCGGTCCCCGCCGGCGAAGTAGAGCTGGTCGAGATCGAGGCCGCTCACCGCCGTGAAGTACCCGTACGCGGTCAGGGCTTCCCCGACCTGGGCGATCTCGCCCAGGAACTCCAGACCGTTCGCCGCGCCGCTGGCTCCCACCTGTCCGCGGTCGCCTGGGGATGCCTCCCCGGTCCTCGGGGCTCCGACCCCCGCCACGACGAGGCCGACGGTGGCGCCGATCACGTCCCGCCGCGTGACTCCTCCCGGAGCGGACGATGTCGCTCGGCTCTCGGATTCCATGGGATCCTCCTCCCGTCTCATGAGGCACCCGACACGAGGCCCGCGGTAGCGCGACCGGGCAGCGGGTCGGGCAGCCCGTCCCAGGCCCCGACGATCCTCGCGACAGCGCCGAGCTCGGCGCGCGCCGGGGCCACGCCGACGTCCTCGAGCGCCCGGAGGGCGCGGGTCGCGTACCGTGCGCACAGGCGCCGGGCGAACTCGACGGCCCCGTGCTTGCGCAGGAGCGCGAGCACGACCTCGACGGATCCGGGATCACCGGATGCCCGGATGCGCCGGATCGCGGCCGCCAGAGCCTCCCGTTCCACGGGATTGCAGACCTCACGGCAGAAGATCAGCATGGCGGAGCCGCCGCCGTGTCGAAGATCCTTGCCCAGGGTCTTCCCGGCCCTGACCTCGCTTCCCACGTACTCCAGCGCGTCGTCCACGATCTGGAACGCCATGCCCA
>JAICGY010000427.1 GCA_025922915.1 Candidatus Methylomirabilota bacterium
GCCACCATGAAGCTCGAGTAGAAGCCCACGCCGAACTGCCCGATGAGCTCGGGCGCGGCGGTCGCCTTCGCCTCCCGGACGGCGCGCAGGAACTCGCGGGTGCCCGAGCGGGCGATGGTGCCCAGGTTCTCGACGACCTCCTCCCGCGTCATGCCGATGCCGTTGTCGTGCACGGCGAGCGTGCGGGCCTCGGGATCGACCTCCAGCGTGATCTCCAGCTCGCCGGCGGGCGTCAGCTCCGGCCGGCTCAGCGCCTCGAAGCGGACCTTGTCGAGGGCGTCCGACGCGTTGGAGATCAGCTCGCGCAGGAAGATGTCCTTGTGCGAGTACAGGGAATGGATCATGAGGTCCAGCAGCTCCCGGACCTCGGTCTGGAACTCGTGGCGCTCGGCTGGCTCGCTCATCGGCAGCTCGTGGCCTCCTCCGGCCCGGTACGGCTTCACGGGCCCTGCCCATGCGCGATTACGCCGAAGCGCCCGCGGCGTGTCAAGTCGCCGCGGGCGCCTTTCCGGTGACGCGCACGTCCGACGGCTACCCGTTCACGTCGAGCCCCAGCGCGTAGCGGCCCGTGTAGACGGTCTGCGGCTTCTCGTGAAGCGGGTGATAGCGAGCGGCCTGCACGTCGCGGAAGAGGCGCTCGAGGCCGAGCGCGCGGTAGAAGCCGGCGCCCGCGGCCACCTCCATCGCCTTCTCGACCGTGCGGACGACGGCGCGCCCGGCGAGGGTGCGGCCGACGAGCATCTGGTTGGTCTCGTCTGGCCCGATGCGGTCGGTGTCGGCGACGTCGATCATGTGGCGGACGGTCAGCCGGGCGGCGGTCAGCTCGTTGTCCATCTCGCCGACCAGCGCCTGCACCGTCTGGTCCTGCCGCCGCCGCCCGGCCTCGCGCACCGCGATCTCCCGTGCCGCCTCGGCCACGCCGAGGTAGACGGAGTAGATCAGCGGGAAGGCGATCGTGTAGATCACGAAGAACACCGACGTCCAGCGGCCGGGCGGCCGCCGCGCCCCGATGGCCGCGTCGGAGACGAACACGCCCTCGAGCAGGACGTCGTTCGAGCCGGTGCCGCGCATGCCGAGGGTGCGCCAGTTGTCCGCGATCTTCACGCCGGGCGCGTCGAGCGGCACCGGGAAGTGCAGGACCGTCGGCCCGTCCTCCGGGTCCTGGTAGATCGCCATGGTCATGAGGATGTGGGCGCCCGGCGAGCCGCTGCCGAAGGTCTTGCGCCCGGTGACGCGGTAGCCGCCGTCCACCTTCTCGGCGGTGCCGGAGCCGGCCAGGAAGTCCGACCCGCCGGTCGTGACGAGGACCAGCTCCTCGGCGGCGACGCGCCGGAGGAACGGCTCGACCGGCGCCTGCGCGTGGCGCCAGCGCCACACGGTGCTGGCCAGGATGTGCGTGTGCATCGCCAGCGCCAGCGCCGTCGACGAGCACGAGTGCGCCAGCGTGCGGAGCAGCTCGCAGAGCTCGCGGTGCGAGACGCCGCCGCCGCCCAGCTCGGCGGGCACGCCGGCCGAGAACACCCGGTGCTCGCGCAGCTCGGCGTAGTTCTCCGCGACGAAGCTGTCGTGGGCGTCGTGGGCGGCGGCGCGGGCGGCGAAGCGCGGCCCGAGCTCGCGGACGATCCCGGTCCAGTCGACCGGGTCCCGCACGGTCGAGGGAGCGGTGTCGACCTGCATGGGTGGCCTCCTTTCGCTGCCGTCACCCTGACACCGCGGGCGCGTCGCGCCAAGCCCAGAAAATGGACTTGCCGGATCCGACCGGGGTGCCTAGAGTCGACCCACCATGAAGGGCTACGGCCAGTTCTGCCCCATCGCGATGGCGTGCGAGACGTTCGCCGAGCGCTGGACGCCGCTGATCCTGCGCGAGCTGCTGTCCGGCGCCCGGCGCTTCAGCGAGATCCGCCAGGGCGTCCCGCTGATCTCGCGCACGCTGCTCGCCCAGCGCCTGCGCGAGCTGGAGGACGCCGGCCTCGTGCACAGCCGGCCGCTGGCCCGGGGACGGGGGCGCGAGTATCTGCCCACGCCGGCCGCCGAGGAGTTCCGCGAGATCCTGGAGCGGCTTGGCGCGTGGGGCCAGCGGTGGGCCACGACCCAGTTCGCCCGCGACAACCTGGACCTGCCGCTGCTCATGTGGAACGTGAGCCGGCGCATCGACCTGCCGCGCCTGCCCGCGCGGCGCGTCGTCGTGCGCTTCGAGTTCCGCGCGTTCCCGCCGCGCTGCCGGGGCTTCCGCACGTGCTGGCTCGTCCTCGAGCGCACGGGCGCGGACGTGTGTCTCAAGGATCCCGGGCACGACGTGGACCTGGTCGTCACCGCCGACGCCGCCGCCTTCGCCCGGATATGGACCGGCCACGTGACGTTCGCGCAGGCGGTGCGGACGGGCGGCGTGCAGGTGGACGGCCCGCGCGACCTCGTCCACGCGTTCCCGACGTGGCTGCTGCTGAGCCACTTCGCCCACGTGGCGCGCCCGGTTTCCTAGGCCCTCGCGGCGGCCGGCGGGCGCCCGACGGTCAGGCGGCGCTCATCTTGGTCGTGCGCGCGAACTGCTGGAGCTGGTCGCGGCCCTCGGCGAGCGAGCGGACGGTGGCGGTCGCCCCGGGCGTCTCGCTGGCGACGGCGGCCACGCCCCAGCGGGCCACCAGCACCCAGGGCGCCGCCGGGGCCGCCGCCAGCCGCTTGCAGAGGTAGCGCGCCTCGCCGAGCCCGCCCGGCGGCAGGCTGCCGATCACCACCGCCCGCGGACGCCGTGCCATGATCTCGCCCACGACCTCGCCGGTGAGCAGCTCCGCCGGCAGCACCTCCATCCGGATCCCGTCCGCCGCCACCAGCCGGGCGAGGATCCGGAGGGCGACCTCGTCGGCGCGGTCGACGGCCGGGCACCCCAGCACGGCGGCGCCCTCCTCGCCGGCGTCCGGGGGCGGCCCGTCGCCCTCGTCCAGCTGGTCGACCATGCCCGCGATCCCCTGCACCACGCGGGCCGCGTCCTCGGCGCCGATCATCCCCGCCGCGCGGTCGCGCCGGACGTGCTCGAGCGCGGGCAGCAGGAC
>JAICGY010000428.1 GCA_025922915.1 Candidatus Methylomirabilota bacterium
CACGGTCGCGACGTCGTGGCCCGTCCGGATCGCGTCGGCCTGGGCGCGGGCTCCGCGCACGAGGAGGATGGCGTCGACCAGGATGGACTTGCCGGCGCCGGTCTCGCCGGTGAGCACGTTCAGGCCGCCGGTGAACCCGACGGTGACGCCGTCGACGACCGCGAGGTTCCGGACGCGCAGCTCGCGCAGCATCGCGCCGATGCTAGGTCAGCGCCCCGCGGGGCTCAAGCGTATCGTGGCCGCGACGGCGCGCATCCGGCCTCGGCCCGGGGGTCAGGCGCCCCGGGCTAGCGCTCGCCCCACTTGAGCTTCGTGCGGAGGACCGAGAAGAAGTCGCGGTCGGGGAAGCGGACGAGCCGGATGCGGGCCGCCGCCTGCTGGACCTGCACCGTGTCGTGCTCGCGCAGCGGGACTCCGACCTGCCCGTCCATCGTGAGCATGACCTCCTGGTCCGTGCGCAGGGTGACATCGATGCGCTGGGTGCCGGGCAGGACGATCGGCCGGTTGCTCAGGGTGTGCGGGGCGATCGGCGTCAGCACGACGGCGTCCATCGTGGGGAACAGGATCGGGCCGCCCGCGGACAGGTTGTAGGCGGTGGAGCCCGTCGGCGTCGAGATGATGAGCCCGTCGGCCCGGTACGCGGTGGCGTGCCGGCCGTCGACGGCCACCGCGAGGTCGATGATCCGGCTCATCGCCGACTTCGTCAGGACCACGTCGTTCAGGGCGACGTACTCCGCGGTCGGCTGGCCCTGCCGCACCAGGCGCGCGCCGAGCATCATCCGCTCGTCGATCGCCATCCGCCCCGCCAGCGCGGCCTCGAGGGCCGGCACGACCTCGTCCCGCGCCGTGGCCGTCAGGAACCCCAGGCCCCCCAGGTTCACGCCCAGGATCGGCACGCCGAGGTCGCCGACCGCGCGCGCCATGGACAGCAGCGTGCCGTCCCCGCCCAGGACGAGCACGAGATCGACCTGTCCCGGCAGATCGCCCTTGCGCGCCGTCGGGACGCTCACCGCGGGGACGAGCCCTGCCGTCTCCTTCTCCACGACGAGGGCGAGGCCGCGCGCCGCCGCCCACTCCGCCAGCCGGAGGATCAACCCCTGCGCCTCGGCGGCGTCGGGCTTCGCCACCAGCCCGACCCGGGTCACGCCAGCGCCTCCACCGTCCTCTCGATGAGCGACTCGAGGTTGGCCGCGGTGCGGCCCTGGCGGGAGACGTGCAGGAAGAACTCGCGGTTGCCCTTGGGGCCGCGGAGCGGCGAGGCCGTCACGCCCAGCACGTGCCAGCCGCGGAGGACGGCGTACCGCGCCAGGCGCTGCACCACCGCCCGGTGCAGCGCGGGATCCCGGACGACGCCGCCCTTGCCGACCTGCTCCCGGCCCACCTCGAACTGCGGCTTCACGAGGGCGACGACCTCGCTCCGCGGCGCGAGCACGGCGAACACCGCGGGCAGCACCTTCTCGAGGGAGATGAAGGCCACGTCGACCGAGGCGAGCGACGGCGGCTCGTCGAAGAGCCGCGGGTCGAGCGTGCGGGCGTTCATCTTCTCCATGACGACCACGCGCGGGTCCTTGCGCAGCTTGGCGTCCAGCTGCCCGCTGCCCACGTCGACGGCATAGACGCGCGCGGCACCGCGCTGCAGCAGGCAGTCGGTGAAGCCGCCGGTGGAGGCACCGACGTCGATGCAGATGCGCTCGTTGACGGACACGTTGAAGTGGTCGAGCGCGTGCACCAGCTTCTCGCCGCCGCGGCTCACGTAGGGCGACCGACCCCGGATCTCGATCTCGGCGTCGGGCAGGACCAGCGCGGCGACCTTCGTCACCCGCTGCCCGTCGATGAGAACGTCTCCGGCCAGCACCAGCCGGGAAGCCCGCTCACGACTGTCCACCAGCCCCTTCTCCACCAGCAACCGATCGATGCGAACGCGCGAGGCCACGGGCTCGATTATAGGCGAGCGGTTCGGCGAGGTCGCATGAGAAACAGGAGTGCGATGCCCGCGACGAAGCCGCCGATGTGCGCGAACCACGCGACGCCGCCCGCCTCGCCGCGTCCCGACGCCTGCGCGCTGAACGTGACGTAGCCGTTCAGGAGCTGGACCACGATCCACAGGCCGAGGACGATCATGGCCGGCACGTGGACGAACCGGATGAAGAAGCCGAAGGTGATGAGCGTCAGCACGGTGGCGTGCGGGAACAGGAAGAGGTAGGCGCCCAGGACGCCCGAGACGGCGCCGCTCGCGCCGATCATCGGGATCGTGGAGCCCGGCCCCATCATCGTCTGCCCCACGGCCGCCGCCACGCCGGCGAGCAGGTAGAAGAGCAGGAACCTCCCGTGGCCCAGCGTGTCCTCGACGTTGTTCCCGAAGATCCACAGGTAGAGCATGTTGCCGGCGATGTGGAAGAGGCCCCCGTGCAGGAACATCGACGTGAAGATGGTGACCACGGGGTGCGGGAAGTCGCCGGGGGCGACGCACTGGCCCGTCAGCCGGCACGGGATCAGCCCGAACTCGACCACGAACGCCTGGGCCGCGCGCGCCGGGCCACCGCCCGCCTCGAGGCCGAGCGAGGCCTGATAGAGGAAGGCCAGGACGTTGAGGAGGATCAGCGACACGGTGACGACCGGTGTGCCGTGGCTGGGGACGTCGTCCTTGAGCGGGATCACCGGCGCGCCGTCCGGGCGGGCGGGATCGGGCTGAGGGTCGGCGGCATGGGCGGCCACAGGCTAACACACCGACACCTCGCGATCGGGGTGCCTGGGCAACCCGCAGGGCAGAATGCCGGGCCCGTCGCCGTCGAGCGGCCGGGCACATCGCCGGGAGACCCGTCGCTCGTCTGCTCCAACCCCCCAGCAAACAAGGAGTTTTTGGTAGCGCTCCTTGGCACCGTGGTTGCCTTATCCCTGTGCGACACGGTGCACCAGCACCGCCCAGGCCTCCGGGGCGATCCTAAGGAGGACGGGGGGAAACAGCGGTCGGGGGAGCCGGGGAACCGGCTCGGTTGCGGACACCAAACGACGGAAGGAACG
>JAICGY010000429.1 GCA_025922915.1 Candidatus Methylomirabilota bacterium
AGATCCGGGCGCGCCTCGTGCGGGCCCGGAACGCCGGCGCCGCCGTCCTGCTCCTCAGCGAGGACCTGGACGAGATCCTGGAGCTGGCCGACCGCGTCGCGGTGATGTTCGAGGGGCGCGTGGTCCACGAGACACCGCGCGAGGCGGCCGACGTGCACGTGATCGGGCATTACATGATCGGGCACAAGCAGCGGGAGGACGCATGACCTTGACCATCATCCGCGGCGGACGGGTCCTCGACATCCCTGGCCACCGGGCGGTGCCGACGGACGTCCTGATCGACGGCGACACGATCCGGGAGATGGGCCCGCCGGGCCTCGCCGCCCCGGCGGAGGCGCGGCCGATCGACGCACGCGACCGGCTGCTGATCCCCGGCCTCGTCAACGCGCACACCCACGGGCACGGCGGGCTCGCCCGCGGGCTCGTCCCCGACCGCGTCCCCCTCGAGCTGCTGCTGGTCGGCGGCGCGGCCGTCAACGGCAACCGGACGGTCGAGGACAAGTACCTCTCCGCGCAGCTGGCGGCGATCGAGCAAGTGCGGCGCGGGTGCACGGCGTGCTACGACCTCTACGCCGAGTACCCGCTGCCGACGGTGGAGGGGATCGGGGCGGCCGGGCAGGCCTATCGCGACGTCGGCCTCCGCGCCGTCCTGGCGCCCATGATGGCGGACCGCACGCTCTACCAGGCGTTGCCCGGCCTCCTGGAGGCCTTGCCCGACGAGGCGCGCCGCCGGGTGGAGCCGCTCCGCGCCGCGCCCACCGAGGCGAGCGTGGAGGCCTGCCGCCTGATCTTGAAGTCCTGGCCCTTCGACCGCGCGCGCGTGGCCCCCGCGCTCGGCCCCACGATCCCGCTGCACTGCAGCGATCCGTTCCTGACCGCCTGCCGGGATCTCGCGCGCGACTTCGACGTGGGCATCCAGACCCACCTCGCGGAGTCCAGGACCCAGGCGACGCTCGGCGTCGAGCGCTACGGTCGGACGCTCGCCGCCCACCTCGCCGCCCTCGGCCTCGTCGGCCCGCGGTTCAGCGGCGCGCACGGCGTGTGGCTGACCGCCGACGATGCCCGTCGCCTGGCCGACGGGGGCGCGAGCCTCGCCCACAACCCGCTCAGCAACCTGCGCCTGGGCTCGGGCATCGCCCCCGTGCGGATGCTGGTCGATGCCGGCGTGCGGGTCGGGATCGGGACGGACTCCGCCTCCTCGTCCGACACCCAGAACATGTTCGAGTGCACGCGCCTGGCGGCGTACCTGTCGCGCGTCCGGACCGCCGACTACACGCGCTGGATCACCGTCGAAGCGGCGCTCACCATGGCGACGGAGGGCAGCGCCGCGGTGCTCGGCCTGCCCGCTCGCATCGGCCGCCTGGCGCCGGGATACCGGGCCGACGTCGTCTTCCTGGACCTCGCCAACGTCAACTACGTGCCCCTGAACGACGCGACGCTGCAGGTCGTGAACGGCGAGAGCGGCCTGGCCGTCGACAGCGTCATGGTCGACGGCCGGATGGTGCTGGAGCACGGCCGTCTCCTCACCGTGGACGAGGCGCGCGTGCGGGCCCAGGCGGAGGCCGCGATCGAGCGCTTGCGTGCCGTCAACGCGCAGGGCGTGGCCACCGCCCGCGCGCTCGAGCCGTTCGTGGGCGCCTTCTGCGTGCGCCAGGCCCGCGTGCCGTACGAGCTGGGCGCCGGCGACACGTGAGCGGCGAGGGCCGCGGTGCGCCCCGTCTTGAAGACGCGTCACGGAGCCGGGATAATCGCCGTCACCGGACCTCTCCCGACTCCCGGTCCCGGCCGCAGGGAGGAAGAAACCATGAGCGAGCCCAGCCCGTTCCGCCAGGAGCTCGAGGCCGCCGTGAACGCGCGCCACAGCCGGTTGAACCCGTTCACCGAGAAGTGGGTGAAGGGGGAGCTGACGCGGGCGCAGCTGGGGGCGTGGGCGGCGCAGCACTACCAGTACGTGTCGCAGTTCCCGCGCTGGTGCGCGCGCGTGTACGCGGACTGTCCGTACAGCGACGCCCGCGACTTCCTGCTCGAGAACATCGTCGAGGAGGAGTCGGGCACCAAGCACGTCGACCTGCTCATCCGCTTCGCCGAGGCGTGCGGGGTGAGCCGCGCCGAGGTCGAGGGCGCGCGGCAGCTGCCCACCACCCGCGGCCTCACCGCGTGGTGTCACGAGATGTCGTACAAGCCGTTCTACGAGGCGGCCGCCGGCCTCCTGGTCGGCCTCGAGTCGCAGGTCCCGGGCATCTACCGGCGCAACCTGCCGCCGCTCAAGCCGCTCTACGGCTTCGGCGACCACGAGATCGAGTTCTTCGCCGTCCACATCGAGGCCGACGAGGTGCACGGCGAGCGCGGCTACGAGATCGTCGAGCAGGCCTGCACGACCCCCGCCATGCGCGCGACGGCGGTGGAGGCCGTGCGCCAGGCGACCGAGATGCGCTGGCAGTACATGACGGGCCTCCACCGAGCGTTCGTGCTGAAGGACGATCTGTGACGAATGGAGCGCGGCGCGTGCGCGCCGGTGCGCTGGAGGGGTTGCCGGCCGGCCGGCCCATACGCGTCGAGGTCGAGGGGGCGACGGTCGTGCTCGTCCGCGTGGGGGACGCCGTCTACGCGTGCGGCGAGACCTGCGCGCACAAGGGCGGACCGCTCGGCGAGGGCAGGGTGACGGGCACGCGTCTGGCCTGCCCCTGGCACGGCTGGATGTACGACGTCCGCACCGGCGAGTGCGTCTTCCCCGGACGTGGCGCCCGGGTGCCGAGCTACGCCGTCACCGTCGAGGGCGGCGACGTCTGGCTGGACCTTCCCGCGTGAGGGGAGGCCGACGCTCGTGCTGACGCTGGCGGAGGCGCGCGCGGCGATCGAGCGCGGGGTCGGCCGGGCCCAGGCGCTGGGGTTCAGGGTCGCCATCGCCATTGTCGACGACGCCGGCCACCTCGTGGCCTGCGAGCGCATGGACGGCGCGCTCTGGGTGACTCCGGAGATCGCCCGGGCCAAGGCGAACGCCGCCGTCGCCTTCCGG
>JAICGY010000430.1 GCA_025922915.1 Candidatus Methylomirabilota bacterium
CCCGTGATCCGCATCGGCGAGCTCGAGATCGGCGAGATGTCCCGGCGCGCCCACACCGCGGTCGTGGGCCGTGACCTGCACGAGCGCGCGTTCGCCCGGCATCCCCACTACGCGGCGGCGCACGCTCGCGGCTACGACGCCGAGTCGCACATGCAGGCGATGGACATCGAGGGGATCGACGTCGCCGTGCTCTACGGCACGCGCGGCCGGCAGGTCCTCATGCACGACGACCTGGAGCCCGCGGTGGCGACCGCCCTCGCCCGCGCCCACAACGACTGGACGCACGCCTACTGCCAGCGGGACCCGAAGCGGCTGCGCTTCGCCGCCCAGGTCGCCTTCCACGACGTCGCCGGCGCCGTCGCGGAGGCCCGCCGGGCCGTGCGCGAGCTGGGCGCGATCGCGGTGGTCGGCACCCCGAACCCGGTCGGAGGCCGGCACGTCCACGACCCGGCGCTCGAGCCCCTCTGGACCGCCATCGAGGAGCTGGGCGTGCCGGTCGGCTTCCACCCGACGGGGATGTCGTCGCTCCGCGAGGATCTCGCGCGCCGGTACCTCGACACCCCGAACGGCCGCGTCATCGGCGTCGCCGGCCGCAACCCGGTCGAGCTGATGATGGCGTTCGCGAGCCTGGCCGCCGGCGGGGTGCTCGAGCGGCACCCGGGGCTCCGCTGCGCCTTCCTCGAGGGCACGTGCGGCTGGCTGCCGTGGTGGCTCTGGCGGCTGGACGAGGCGTGGGAGAAGTTCGGCCCGGGCTCCGAGGTGAAGATCGGCTGCTTGCCGAGCGAGTACTTCGCGCGCCAGTGCTGGATCGCCACGGATGCCGACGAGAAGCCGCTGCGCCAGGTGATCGAGGCGATCGGCGACGACCGCATCGTGGTCTCCACGGACTACCCGCACTCCGACGGGCTCTTCCCGGTGGCCATCGAGGAGTTCGTGAAGCTCGCGGGCGTGAGCGACGCGTCGAAGGGCAAGATCCTGTGGGACAACTGCGCGCGGCTGTACGGGCTGGACGCCTAGCGGTCGGGTCGTCGTGACACGACCGGTCGAGGCGCCGCCAGATCCCGGCGAGCTGATCGAGGCGTACTACCGGGCGGGGTGGACGGACGGGTTGCCGGTCGTGCCGCCGAGCGATGCGTCCGTCGCGGCGATGCTGGCGGCCGGCGGGCTGCGAGGCGACGAGATCATCGGCGAGATCCCCGGCCGGAACACGCGCGTGGCCGCGGACAAGGTCGCGATCAACGCCGTCATGGCAGGATGCCGGCCCGCGTACCTGCCCGTCGTCGTCGCCGCCATCCGGGGGCTCTGTCACGCGGACTTCGCCTACCACGGCCCGGCGAGCAGCACCGGCGGCTCGGCGATGGTCCTGATCGTGAGCGGCCCCGTGGCGCGCCGCCTGGAGATCAACAGCGGCAGCAACGCCTTCGGCCAGGGCCACCGGGCGAACGCGACGATCGGGCGCGCCGTCCGGCTCGTGATGATGAACGCGATGAACACCCGGCCGGGGCTGCTCGACCGGGCCACGCTCGGGACTCCGGGGAAGTACGCATTCTGCTTCGCCGAGCACGAGGACGACCTCCCCTGGGAGCCGTTCCACGTCGCGCGCGGCCTGGGCGCCGGGGACAGCGCGGTCACCGTCTTCGCCTCGAACAGCCTCCATCAGGTCTACAATCAGCTGGCGGCCACGCCGGAGCCGCTGCTGCGCTGCTTCGCCGATGCCCTCTGCAACCTGGGCTCACCCAACGTGCGCGGCTTCAACGAGGCGCTCGTCGTCCTCGCCGGTGAGCACACCGAGGTGGTGCGCGCGAGCGGCTGGAGCCGGCGCGACGTGCAGCGGTTCCTCGTCGAGCACGCCCGGCGGCGCGTCGCCGACCTCAAGCGGGCCGGCCGCCTGCCGGGGTCCGTGGCGCCCGCCGACGAGGCGACGTGGCGACACGCGTTCGAGCGTCCGGAGGACGTGCTGCTCGTGTGTGCCGGGGGGCGAGCCGGCAGCTGGTCGGCGTGCCTGCCCGGCTGGGGAACGAAGTGGACGCGCAGCGTGACCGTGCGCATCGACGCGCCGGCGGCGTGAGCCGGCGTCGTCTCGGGAGGACGACATGAAGCTCTTCGATCCGACGTCGGCGCCGGTGGCGCGGGCGCTGGAGCTCGCGCCCCGCCCGCCGGGCCTCGGCGGTCTCCGGCTCGGGCTCGTGGACAACACGAAGTTCAACTCGGACACCCTGCTGCGCAAGCTGGCGGAGCGGTTGGCCCGCGAGCACGCCACGACCGTCGCGGTGACGCGGCGGAAGCGGTCGCCGAGCCACGAGATCGACGAGGCGGCGATCGCCGCGCTGCGCAGCCAGGTGGACCTCGTCGTGTCGGGGATCGGCGACTGAGGGTCGTGCTCGTCGAGCAGTGTGCTCGACGCGATCCTCATGGAAGCGCAGGGCGTGCCCGCCATCGCGATCGTCACCGCGCCCTTCCGCGAGACGGGCGAGGCGATGGCGACCAGCTGGGGGCTGCCCGGCTACCCGTTCCTGGACATGCCGCACCCGATCGCCAACCTGACGGCCGAGGAGCTGGACGCCCGCGCGGACGACCTCGCGAAGGGCGTGGCGCGCTGGATGGAGGACGGCGCGGGGGTCAGGCGGCCTTCGGCAGCGGCCAGCCGAGCCACTCGCAGATCGCCCGACCCATGATCCACTCCCGGTCCTCGGCCGGAAGCCACGGCAGCTCCTCGGTGAAGAGCGTCACCGCCTGACGCCACGGCACGGGCAGGCGCGTCCAGTCGGTGCCCCAGAACACGCGCCGCGGCCCGAACGCGTCGTAGACCTGCCGGATGTGCCGGTGCAGCCCGGGGAAGGGATAGGCCTCGGTGGTGTAGCAGGGCAGGGCCGAGGCCTTGACCGCCACGTTCGGCCGGCGCGCCAGCGTGCAGAGCTCGCCGAGCCCGGCGAAGGCCTCGTCGTCGCGCTTCGTCCCCACCATGGCGAGGTGGTCGATCACCAGCCGCAGGCCCGGATGGCGCTCGGCG
>JAICGY010000431.1 GCA_025922915.1 Candidatus Methylomirabilota bacterium
AGGTGCGGGCGGGCGAGCTGGTCTGCCTGCTCGGGGCCAACGGCGCCGGCAAGTCGACGACGCTGCGCACCATCTCGGGGCTGGTGCGCCCGACGGCGGGACGCATCGTCCTGGACGGGCAGGCGATCAACGGCCTCGAGCCCGCGGCGATCCTGCGCGCGGGCATCGCCCACTGCCCCGAGGGGCGGCGCGTCTTCCCGTACCTCACGGTAGATGAGAACCTCGCCATGGGCGCCTACGTACGGCGCGATCGCGACGGCGTGCGGGGCGACCTGGAGCGCGTGTGCGGGCTCTTCCCGATCCTCGCGGAGCGGCGGCAGCAGGCGGCCGGCACCCTCTCCGGCGGCGAGCAGCAGATGCTGGCCATCGGGCGCGCGCTCATGGCCCGGCCGCGGCTCATCCTCTTCGACGAGCCGTCGCTCGGGCTGGCGCCGACGGTCGTGGAGGCCACCTTCGCCACCATCGCGGAGATCCGCCGGAACGGCACGACCGTTCTCATGGTGGAGCAGAACGCCTACCTCGCGCTGCAGATGGCCGATCGCGCGTACGTGATGGAGACCGGCCGCATCGTCCTCTCGGGGCCCGCGCGCGACCTCGTCGCCGACGACCACGTCCGCCGCGCCTACCTGGGCGGCTGAGCGCGAGCGGATCCAGCGGTTCGGGGGCCCCGGCAGCGGATGCACGGTTCAGGGCTCGACCCTGCTATAACGTAGGGCGATGGCGCGCATCCTCGTCATCGACGACGACCGGGAGATCCTCTCGATCCTCCAGGACCTCCTCGAGGAGGCCGGCCACGAGGTGCTCGTGGCCGAGGACGGAGGACGCGGCCTCGCCCTGCAGCGCGAGCACCCGGCCGACCTCCTCATCACCGACATCTTCATGCCGCACAAGGACGGCTTCCAGACCATCACCGAGCTGCGCGTCGAGTTCCCCGGCGTGAAGGTGATCGCGATGTCGGGAGGTAGCGACCTGCAGGCGGATTTCCTGCGCGTGGCCGAGAAGCTCGGCGCCGTGGTCACCGTCGCCAAGCCGTTCGACTGCGACTCACTGGTCGCGACCGTCTCCGACCTCGTCGGTCGCTGAGCCCGCCCGCGGGTCCGGCTCGCAGCCGGCCGCAGAGGGCGCGGCGGTCATCCCGAGGAGCGCGCTCGACCGCGGGTCTCGTCGAGGGGGCCGGAGATCCGCCCCCGCGCGTGGCGCGCCGACCGTCGCTTCGCCGATCGTCGCCCTGGCGTCGATCCCCGCGTCGTCAGGGGATAGTCGTAGAAGACGTGGGTGCAGTCCAGGCAACGATAGCGACGGCGCCCGGAGAACAGCGTGAGGATCCGCACGACGATGCCCCGACGGCGGATGCGCTCCACGGCGTCGCTCTCGCACTTCGGACAGAGGTGCATGGCCTTCATGTGTCCGAGGAGTACCACTCTTCGTCCGCCCGTCATCCGGGAAAGACTTTTCACTCTCGATCGCACTTCTTTCCAGGGGGAACCAGGGGGTCGGAGCGCAACGAGGCCGTGAGGCGGGCGCGGAATCTCCGGGCCCGGTCGGCGGTCGGGACGGTGACGGCGAGGCCCGACGCTAGCCGGGAGCGCCCGAGCGGACGCGCCGGGCGCCGAGCGCGCTCAGATAGTGATGGAACACCCGGCGCGCCAGCAAGCCGACGGCGATGACGGCACCGGCGAGTGGCAGTGTCAGCAGATCGAGCGCGATGGTCGACATGGCCGGGAAGGCTACGCCCGTCCCGCGCCGAGTGTGAGCGCAAAGTTTGCGGCCGCCCCGCACGGGCGCCGAGCCGCTATCCCTTGTGCTGCGCGGCCGCGCGCCGGCGGAGCTCGTCCATGGAGAGGTCCTCCTTGTGCGTCGCCACGTGCCAGACGTGCCCGTAGGGATCGGCGATGGTGCCGGAGCGATCGCCGTAGAACTGGTCCTGCACGGGCCGGACGACCTTGGCGCCGGCGGCCACGGACCGATTGACGACCGCGTCGACGTCCTCCACGTACAGGTGGATGTGCACGGGGCTGCCGCCGAAGGAGTGAGGGCCGCGAAAGCCCATGTCCGGGAACTCGTCGGCCAGCATGACGCGGGAGTCACCGATCTGCAGCTCGGCGTGGCCGACCCGTCCATCGGGCTGCGCCATGCGCATCACCTCGGTGGCCCCGAACGCCTTCCTGTAAAACTCGATGGCGTCGGCCGCTCCCTTGATGCACAGGTAGGGCGTGATCGAGCGGTACCCCTCGGGGATGGGCTTGGCTGGCATGATCGACCTCCCTTCGTCTCGCGGGCGCGGCCGGGTCACGCCGCGCCGCGCGCGATCTCCTGCAGCTGCGCGTCGGACGGAAACTCGCCGGGGGTCTCCTCCACGTTGGCCCACCGCACGATGCCGTCGCGATCGATCAGGAACTGCCCGATGATCTGGGCCTGCTGCCGCTCCGCCTCGGCCTCGTCGCTCGGGAGGGGCTGGAAGCCGTCGAGCGTGCCGACAACCTCGTGGGCGCTGCCTGGCTGCGCCGGCACTCCTGCCTCCCGCGCCCACGCCAGCGCCGCCGCCTCGACGGCCCCCATGAGCTCGGGGGTCTTCGGGAAGCGGGGTAGCCCGTACGCCTCGTGCGTGGTCAGGTCCGGATCCGCTCCGAGTGGAATGCGTGCCGGGCGAAACCGGAAGTAGAGGCGTGCCCGCTCGGCCGCCGTGGCCACGATCCCCAGGGTCTCCACGCCGGCCCTGCGAAGCTTCTCGGCCGTCGGGGCGAGCTGGGCGATCTGACGCCGGCAGAACGGACAGTAGAGCCCGCGGAACAGGGCCAGCAGCACCGGGCTCCGGCCACGATAGTCGGACAGCGACACGGTGCCCTCGCGGTCGGCCGCCGGGAGCTTGAAGTCCGGGGCGGGCTGACCGGGGGTGACTGGACGGGGAATACCGATCATCACGCTCTCCTCCTCCGGCGCAGATCCCCTTAACGGTACCATCGTCGGGAACCGCTCGTGCCCGGGTCGCTGGCATCCGGCTTGCCGCCG
>JAICGY010000432.1 GCA_025922915.1 Candidatus Methylomirabilota bacterium
AGGCCGGCGTCGCCGAGGGGCAGGTGGTCCTGGATCCGGGGATCGGCTTCTTCCGTGCCGAGCGGATCGCGTGGCACGAGTTCGACCTGCGCATCCTGGTGGGTCTCGGGCGCCTCCGGGCGCTCGGCCGCCCCCTCTGCGTCGGCGTCTCGCGCAAGTCGGTCCTCGGGGTGCTGCTCGACCGTCCGGACCCCGGGGACCGCCTGGCCGGCTCCCTCGCCGCCACCGCCGCCGCCGTGCTGGCGGGGGCGGCCGTCGTGCGGACGCACGACGTGCCCGCGACGCGCGACGCCGTGCGGGTGGCGGCACGCCTGCGGGAGCTGGCCTCGTGATCCCGTTCTCGACCTTCGGATGGCGGGACGCCCTCGACATCCTGCTGGTCACGATCGTCGTCTACCGGGTGCTCGTGCTCTTCCGCGGCACGCGCGCGATCCAGATGATGATCGGCCTCGGCGTCCTGGCCGCGGCGGCGCTGCTCGCCCGGGTCCTCGAGCTGCACGCGTTCGGCTGGCTGCTCGACCACCTGTGGTCCGTCTGGGTCGTGGCGCTGATCGTGCTCTTCCAGCCGGAGCTCCGCCGCGCCCTCGCCTGGGTCGGGCAGGGGCGCATCCTCCAGGGGCTCCTCGGCGCCGGCGCCGAGCGCGCCCAGGTCGTCGGAGAGGTCCTGCGGGCGGCGGAGTCGCTCGCCGCCCGGCGCATCGGCGCGCTGATCGTCCTCGAGCGCACGGCCGGCCTCCGGCAGTATGCCGAGCTCGGCGTGCCCCTCGACGCCCTGGTGTCGGCCGACCTCCTGACGAGCATCTTCCTGCCGTACTCGCCCCTGCACGACGGGGCGGTGTTCATCCAGGGCCGGCGGATCGTCGCCGCCGGCTGCTTCCTGCCGCTCTCCCGCAGCGTGCTGATCGGCCGCTCGCTCGGCACCCGGCACCGGGCGGCCCTCGGCGTGGCCGAGGAGACCGACGCCGTCGCACTGGTGGTCTCCGAGGAGTCCGGGCGCTTCTCCCTCGCGGTGGAAGGGCGGCTCGAGAACGTCGCCGACGCCGAGGCGCTGCAGCGCCGGCTCGACGACCTGCTGGGCGGGGACGCCGCCCGCGGCCGCGACCTGATCGGCTGGCTGCGCCGGGGGTGGCCGCGTCGGCAGACCGAGCCGGCGGCGGGCGAGCCCGGCCCGCCGGCGCCCTGAGATGCTGCGCACCCGCCTGCTCGCGGACTGGGAGCTGCGGCTGCTGGCGCTCGTGCTGGGCGTGGCGGTGTGGCTCTACGTGCTGAGCGGCGAGCGCACGGAGATGGCGCTCGCGGTGCCGGTGGAGTACGTGGGCCTGGAGGGGCCGCTGACCGTGGTGGGCACGCGGCGCGAGACCGTGGACGTGCAGCTCGAGACGTCGCGGTGGGCCGCCGAACGGGTGACCCCGGCGACGGTGCGGGTGCGCGTGGACGTGGCGACGCTCGAGGAGGGGGAGAACCTGGTGCACCTCCAGCCGGAGCAGATCCAGGTCCCGTCGGGCGTGCGCGTCACGCGGGTGACCCCGACGTGGATCGCGCTCCGCCTCGTCCCGGCCGAGACGAAGGCCGTGTCCGTCATCCCCAACATCCTCGGTGTCCCCGCCGCCGCCCACGCCGTCCAGCGGGTGGTGGTCGAGCCGCAGACTGTCCAGATCCGGGGCCCTCGCACTACAATCGAGTCGCGCGGGGCCGTCGAGACGCTCCCCGTAGACGTCTCGGGCCGCCGCGAGCCGGTCACGCTCACCGTCGGGCTCGACCTGCCGGAGTCGGCGTATGTCGTCGATCGCCGGACCGTACAGGTGACCGTCGACATACAACCGGAGGAGACGATGTCGCAGCGTCGAGGAGCACGGCCGTGAGCCGACTGTTCGGGACGGACGGAATCCGCGGCGTCGCCAACGAGCCGCCTTTGACCCCCGAGCTGGCGTATCGCGTGGGCCGCGAGCTGAGCGCCACCCTGGCCCTGCAGCACGGCCGGGAGCGGGTCCGGGTCGTGATCGGCCGGGACACCCGCCGCTCGGGGCCGCTCCTCGAGGCGGCCATGACGGCGGGCCTGCTCTCGGCCGGCGCCGACGTCTTCACGGTGGGCGTGGTGCCGACCCCGGCGATCGCGCTCATCACCCGCGGGCTCGACGCCGACGGGGGCGTGGTCCTGTCCGCCTCGCACAATCCCTTCGAGGACAACGGCATCAAGCTCTTCTCGGCGGAGGGCACGAAGTTCCCGGACGCCTGGGAGGACCAGATCGAGGCGCGGCTGCGGGAGGCGGACGGCGCGCCCCGGGCGCGCGGGGCCGCGATCGGGCGGCTCACCGCCTACGACCGCGCCGAGGCCTACTACGTCGACTACCTGTGCCACTGCTTCCCGCTGGACCTGCACGGCCTGCGCATCGCGCTCGACTGTGCGCACGGGGCGACGTCGCGCGTCGCCCCGCGCGTCTTTCGCCGGCTCGGGGCCCGCGTCACCACGCTGTGCGCCGCCCCCGACGGCACCAACATCAACGCGGGCTGCGGGGCGCTCCACCCCGAGCGGCTGCAGGCCCGCGTCCGCGCCGTCCGGGCCGACGTCGGCTTCGCCTTCGACGGCGACGGCGACCGCCTGATCCCCGTCGACCACGAGGGCGAGGTCCGGGACGGCGATCACGTGCTGGCGATCGCGGCCCGCCACTTCGCGGCCCGGCAGCGGCTCAAGGGCAACCTCGTCATCACCACCGTGATGGCCAATCTCGGCCTGGACCAGTGCCTGGCGGAGGCCGGCATCCGCGTGGTGAAGACCCAGGTCGGGGACCGCTACGTCCACGAGGAGATGCAGCGGAGCGGGGCCAGCGTCGGCGGCGAGCAGTCCGGGCACCTGATCTTCCTCGATCACGCGCCGACCGGCGACGGCATCCTCTCGGCGCTGGTGCTGCTGTCCGTCATGCGCGAGACCGGCGAGCCGCTCGCCTCGCTCGCGCGCTGCCTGCGGAAGTTCCCGCAGGTCCTGCTGAACGTGCCCGTGCG
>JAICGY010000433.1 GCA_025922915.1 Candidatus Methylomirabilota bacterium
CGAGGAGGGGGTGGAGTTCCGCTCGCCGATCGACGGGGCGCTCCACCGTCTGACGCCCGAGGGCGCCGTCGCGATCCAGCACGCCCTCGGCGCCGACATCGTCCATCCCCTGGACGAGTGCCTCGCGTACCCGGCCGCGCTCGAGGCGGCGGAGCGGTCGCTGGCCCTGACCCTGCGCTGGGCCCGGCGCTCGCAGGCGGCCCACCGGGCGGCGGCGGCCCCGTCGGCGCTCTTCGGCATCGTGCAGGGCGGCTTCGACCTCGGCCTCCGCCGGCGGGCGGTCGAGGACACGGTCGGGCTCGGGTTCGACGGTCACGCCATCGGCGGCCTGGCCGTGGGGGAGCCGAAGCCGCTCATGTACGACCTCACCGAGGCGGTGGCCGCCGCGCTCCCGGTCGCGCAGCCGCGCTACCTGATGGGGGTGGGCAAGCCGGAGGACCTCGTGGCGGCGGTGGCGCGGGGGGTCGACATGTTCGACTGCGTGTTGCCGACGCGCAACGCCCGCAACGGGCAGTGCTTCACCGCGGACGGGCCGCTGACGATCAAGCACGCCCGCCTCGTCCGGGACCCGCGCCCGCTGCAGGAGGACTGCGGCTGCGAGACCTGCCGGACCTTCTCCCGGGCCTACCTCCGGCACCTCTTCACCAGCGGGGAGCTCCTGGCCTACCGCCTGCTCTCGCTGCACAACGTGCACTTCTTCTGCGGCCTCATGGCCGCGATGCGCGAGGCGATCGCCGCCGGCACGTTCGGCCCTTTCCGGGTTCGGTTTTTCGCGAGGTATGCAGTATCATGCGAGGCTGTCTCGCCCGGTGAGACCGAACGCCCGGAGGCCTGATCCCCGATGACCCTCGCCCACGCCGCCGAGCTCGCCCACGCCGCGTCGGCGCCGCCCGGCGGCGCCGGCGGGCCGGCGTCGTTCCTCAACCTCATCGTCCCGTTCGTCCTGATGTTCGCGATCTTCTACTTCATCGTGATCCGGCCGCAGCAGAAGCAGCGGCAGGAGCGCGATCGGATGCTCGCCCGGCTCAAGCCGGGCGACAAGATCGTCACCACGAGCGGGCTGCACGGCACCGTCACGCGCGTGACCGAGCAGACCGTCACCCTGCGCGTGACGGATCAGGTCCGCCTCGAGTTCGACCGCTCGGCGATCGGCCGGGTGGCGGAGGTCCAGAGCGAGAAGGATGCCTAGATACCTCTGGCAGCGCATCGCCCTCGTGGCCGTGGTCGCCGCCGTGTCCCTCTGGTACCTGTACCCGCCGCGGGAGAGCATCAACCTCGGCCTCGACCTGCAGGGCGGCATCCACCTCGTCCTCGGCGTGGAGGCCGACAAGCACGTGGCCAGCCAGACGGAGCGCGCCGCGGAGGACCTGAAGAACGCCCTGGACCGCAAGGGCATCCCCGTCACCCGCGTGGCCCGCGAGGGGCTCGCCTCGATCGTGGTCGAGCTCGCCTCGCCGGCGAACTGGAACGACGCCCTCACCGTCGCCGCCGAGCTCGGCAACTTCGAGGTGCAGGCGCGGGACCAGGCGGCCGGCCGCTTCACCCTCGCCATGGCCGAGCGGGTGGCCGCCCAGCTGCGCGACGACGCCGTCCGGCAGGGCGTGGAGACCATCCGCAACCGGATCGACCAGTTCGGCGTGGCGGAGCCGACGATCACCCGCCAGGGAAGCGACCGCATCCTGATCCAGCTCCCGGGCGTCCAGGATCCCCAGCGGGCGAAGGACCTGATCGGCCGCACCGCGCTCCTGGAGTTCAAGCTGCTGGACGAGCGGACGCCGGTCGACCAGGCCGTCCAGGGCCGGCTGCCCGAGACCTCCGAGGTGCTCTACCAGCGCGTCGTCGACCCCGAGACCAAGGAGGAGCGGCGCGTGCCCCACGTGGTGCAGAAGCGCACGCTGCTCACCGGCGCGGAGCTGACGCGAGCGGAGGTCCAGGCCGACCCGAACTCCACGGGTAACTGGCAGGTCTCCATCGAGTTCACGGCGACGGGCGCCCGGATCTTCGGCGAGCTCACCGAGCAGAACGTCGGGCGGCGGCTCGCCATCGTCCTGGACGGCACGCTCTACTCCGCCCCGCGCATCAACGAGCGGATCCCCCAGGGCCGGGCCGTGATCACCGGGCAGTTCACCGTGGAGGAGGCGCGAGACCTCGCGATCGTGCTCCGGGCGGGCGCGCTGCCGGCCCCGGTGACGATCCTCGAGGAGCGGACGGTGGGACCGTCGCTGGGCGCCGACTCCATCCGCCAGGGGCTCATCGCGATCGCCGCGTCGGCCCTCGCCGTCTTCCTGTTCATGCTCTTCTACTACCGCCTGTCGGGGCTCGTCGCCGACGTGGCGCTCGGGCTGAACCTCCTGATCCTGCTCGCCTGCATGGCGGCCTTCGGCGCCACCCTCACGCTGCCCGGCATCGCGGGCGTCGCGCTCACGATCGGCATGGCCGTCGACACCAACGTGCTCATCTTCGAGCGCATCCGCGAGGAGCTCCGGGTCGGCAAGACCGTGCGCGCCGCCGTCGACGCCGGCTTCAGCCGGGCGTTCCGCGCGATCATCGACACGCACGTCACCGTGCTCGTGACGGCGGCCATCCTCTACAACTTCGGCACCGGGCCGGTGAAGGGGTTCGCGGTGACCCTGTTCGTGGGCCTCCTGGCCAGCCTCTTCACGGCCGTCTTCTTCACGCGCCTGATGTTCGACCTGCTCTACATGGGCCGGCGGAAGGTGCAGGCCATCTCGATATGATCCAGCTCTTCCGCAACCCGGCCTACGACTTCATCGGCAAGCGGCGCTGGGCGTACCTCCTGTCGGCCGCCTTCATCCTCGTCGGGCTCGCCTCCCTGGTCGCCAAGGGGGGGCTCCGCTACGACATCGACTTCTCGGGGGGCACCCTCGTCCAGGTCCGGTTCGCGGAACCGCCGCGCGTCGAGCAGATCCGGGCCGCGCTCGAGCCGGCCGGGCTCGGCGGCGCGATCATCCAGGAGTTCGGCGATC
>JAICGY010000434.1 GCA_025922915.1 Candidatus Methylomirabilota bacterium
AGGTCGGCCTCGCCGGCTACGACTGGGGCGGCCGGGCCGCGTGCATCGCGGCCCTCCTGGCGCCGGAGCGCGTGCGGGCCTTGGTGACCGTCGGCGGCTACAACGTCCAGGACACGACGAGGCCGTCGCGGCCGGCGCCCGCCGCCGAGGAGCGCGCGTACTGGTACCAGTGGTACTTCAACACCGAGCGCGGGCGCGCCGGCCTGGCGCAGAACCGCCGCGAGATCTGCCGGGTGCTCTGGCGGGAGTGGTCGCCGTCGTGGCGGTTCGACGACGCCACCTTCGAGCGCACGGCGGGCTCGTTCGACAACCCCGACTTCGTCGACGTGGTGATCCACTCCTACCGCCACCGCCACGGCAACGCCCCGGGCGCGCCGGGCCTCGACGCCCTCGAGCGCCGGCTCGCGGAGCGCCGGCCCATCACCGTGCCGTCCGTCGTGCTGCACGGGATGGCGGACACCGTCGATCCGCCCTACCACTCCGAGCGCCACCTCGCGCTGTTCCCGCCGGGCACGGAGCGACGCGCGATCGCGGGGGCGGGGCACTTCCTGCCGCGCGAGCAGCCGGCGGCCGTCGTTGCGGCGCTGGAGGGGCTGCTGGCGAAGCGGTAGGGCGGCGAGCCCGCTACGCCGGGCGCCGGGCCTCGAGGGCGGCCATCCGACCCGCGCACATCATGGCGGGTCGACCTCGGCGAGGATCTCGGCGCGGTGCTCGTCCAGGCGCGGGGCCGTCGCGCGGCGCGTGCCGTCCACGAGCGGCGGGAGGCCCGGCGCGTTGGGGACGGGGATGCGCCCGACGCCGGGGTGCTCCAGCCACGCCACGATGCCGGCGGCCTCGACGTGGGGGTGGCGCAGGAAGTCCAGGTAGTCGTTCACGCGGTCGTGCATGATCCGGGTGTCGCGCAGCCGCTTCGTCCACTCCGTCGTCGGCGCGGCGCCGAAGATCTCCGCCAGCCGGGCGAGCAGCGCGTCCCGATGACGCGTGCGCAGCTCGTTGGTGGCGAACCGCGGGTCGGTCTTCAGGTCGGCGGCGCCCACCACCTCGCAGAGGGTGGCGAAGTCCGCGTCGCGGAGGATGGACACGGTGAGCCAGCCGTCCGCCGTCGGGAACGTGCCGGAGGGCGTCAACCCGGGCCGCGGCTCGCCGCCCTCGAGCCAGCTCGACATCATGCGGACGACCTGGAAGGCGGCGCCGGCCTCGACGAGGCTCGCCGCGATGCGCCGTCCGCGCGGCTCGTCGCGGCGGGCGTAGAGCGCCACCGCCACCGCCTGGAAGGCGTAGAGCGCGGTCGCCATGTCCATCACGATGGTGCCGACCCGGTGCGGGATCCCGTCGGCGCCCTTGTTCACCGCCATGAGGCCGGTGAACGCCTGCACCACCGTGTCGACGGCAGGGCGGTCGCGCTCGGGCCCGGTCTGGCCGAAGCCGGAGACCGACAGGTAGACGACGCGCGGACTGAGCGCCGCGACGTCCTCGTACCCGACGCCCAGCCGGGCGGCGCCGCCGGGGCGGAAGCTCTCCACGAACACGTCGGCGCGGGCGGCGAGCCGGCGCACGACGCGACGCCCCTCGTCGCTGGCCAGGTCGAGCGCGATGCTCCGCTTGCCCAGATTGGCGGAGAGCGAGAAGGCGGTGTGGTCGCCGTGGCGCGCGCCCAGCATGCGCGACCAGTCGCCGCCGGGCGGCTCGACCTTCACGACGTCGGCCCCGTACTGCGCGAGCAGCATCGCCGCGTAGGGCGCGGCGATGCCCTGGCTCACGTCCAGCACGCGCAGCCCGGCGAACGGGGCCTCGTAGCTCATCGGCGCCGGAAGCCTCAGGCTCTCCGGATCCAGACCGCGGTGTCGTGGAAGACGGCGCCGCCGTGCGGGTAGCCCGGGTCGGCGCTCGTGAGGGTGTTGATGCCCAGGCCGTTCTCGAAGTGCTTGCTGGGCCAGATGCCCTCCACGACCACCACGCCGGCCTGCTGGCCGTCCTGCGGCCGCGCGTGCACCACGACCTCGCCGCGCTCGTTGCCGAGGCGCACGCGATCCCCCTCCGCCACGCCCAGCCGGGCGCAGTCGTCGGGATGGAGCCGCGCGGTCGGCCGCCGCTCGCGCTGGAGCGACCCCGGCGTCTCGGTGAACGTCGAGTTCAGGAACGTCCGCGCCGGCGCCGCCACCAGCCGGAAGGGCTTCTCCGGCGTCGGGTTGTCGATCACGTCGAAGTGGTCGGGCAGGACCGGCATCTCGCGCCAGCGGCCGCCGAAGCGGTGCCAGTCGGCCCGGAAGTGGAACTTCCCGTCGTCGGTCGCGAAGCCGTCGAGGAAGTGCGCGGTCTCGAAGGGCGGCGCGCAGTCCTGCCCGCCCCGCCGCACGTTGGTCTCGGCGTCCCACATGCCCGAGCGCCGGAGCGTCTCGTCCATGATCTGCCACGCGGTCATGGCGAAGCCCGGATGGCGGGCCCCGAGCCGCTCGGCGAGCGCGCAGATCACGGCGTGGTTCTCGCGGCACTCGCCCGGCGGCTCGATGACCTTCCGGGCGACCTGGAAGTAGGTGTGGCCGCTCGCCGTGTAGAAGTCGTCGTGCTCGAGGAAGGTGGTGGCCGGCAGCACGACGTCGGCGAAGGCCGCCGTCTCCGTGAGGAACTGCTCGTGGACGCACAGGAACAGGTCCTCGCGCGAGAGGCCCCGGTGGACCCGGCGCAGGTCGGGGCAGACCATCGCGGGGTTCGTGTTCTGCACGAGCATCGCCGTCACCGGCGGCCCGCCGTGGAGGGCCTCCCGGTCACCCGTCAGGATCGCGCCCAGCCGCGACTGGTCGAGCGCGCGGATCGATCGGTCGGCGAGCTCCAGCCCCTCGATCAGGGTGCGGTCGATCGGGTAGAGTGCGGTGTGGCCGTAGAGCGCGCCGCCGCCGCGGTACTGCCAGGCGCCGGTGACGGCGGGCAGGCAGGTCACGGCGTGCATGTTGACGGCGCCGTTGCGCGAG
>JAICGY010000435.1 GCA_025922915.1 Candidatus Methylomirabilota bacterium
CTGCGCGAGGTGCGCCGCGTCCTCGCGCCGGGCGGCGCCCTGCACCTGCTGGACTTCGGCGGGCCGGAGTCCGTGCCGCGCGGCTTCCTCGCGCGCTGGCTCCACGCCAGCCACCGGCTGCGCGACAACTTCGGCGATCGCCTCCCCGCCCTGCTCACCGAGGCCGGGTTCGCCGAGCCCCGGATGGTGGACCACCGGGCCACCATCCTGGGTCACATCGCGTACTTCCGGGGGGCGGCCGGATAGAGGAGAGGCCGCTCGGCGCCTTGACTTACGAAATGATCATCGATAGGGTACTGGTAAGACGATGGAAACCGTGACGCTCTCCAGCAAGTTCCAGCTCGTCCTACCGCGCGGCGCCCGCGAACGCCTGCAGCTTCGCCCCGGGATGCGGATCACCGTCGTCGACAAGGGCGGGGTGATCTTCCTGGTCCCCGAGCGCCCGCTGCGCTCCTACCGGGGCATCGCCCGGGGTGTCAGCCCCAAGGGACTGCGGGAGAAGAAGGATCGCCACTGATCCTGCTCGACTCGAGCGGCTGGATCGAGTATCTCGCCAGCCGTCCGAACGCCGACCGCTTCGCCAAGTACATCGAGGGCCGTGAGCCGCTGCTGGTCTGTGCCATCGAGATCTACGAGGTCTACAAGGTGATCCGCCGGGATGTCGGCGAGGAGCGGGCGGTGGAGGCCGTCTCGGCGTTGCATCGCGCGACCGTCGCACCGGTCGACGAAACCCTCGCGCTGGAGGCGGCCGATCTGTCGCTGGCCCATGGCCTCGCCATGGCCGACTCGCTCGTCTACGCCACCGCCCGGCGGTTCGGCGCGACGCTGGTCACCGGGGATGCCGACTTCGAGGGGCTTCCCGACACCGTCGTGGTCCGCTGACGCCGAGGATAAAAGAAGGCTCGCGCGGGCGAGTTTGATATCAAGGAGGGGATGGCCACCGTCGTATCCGCCGTCGAGATGGGCGCCCGCCAGCGGGAGATCTCGGTCTCCGAGTTCTTCACCAAGAACCGCCACCTGCTGGGCTTCGACAACCCGCGCAAGGCCCTCCTGACCTGCGTCAAGGAAGCCGTCGACAACGCCCTCGACGCCGCCGAGGAAGCCGGGATCCTGCCGGACGTCGTCGTCACCCTGGAGGTGGTGTCCACCAACGGGGCGGCGCCGCCGGCCAGCCAGGCCACCCGCTTCCGCGTGACCGTCACCGACAACGGGCCGGGCATCGTCCGCCAGCAGATCCCGCCGATCTTCGCCAAGCTCCTCTACGGCTCGAAGTTCCACCGGCTGCGCATGAGCCGGGGCCAGCAGGGGATCGGCATCTCGGCGGCGGGCATGTACGCCCAGCTGACGACGGGCAAGCCGGTGCAGATCATCTCGCGCACCGGGCCGCGGGCGGCCGCCCACTTCTTCGAGGTGTCGATCGACACCAAGAAGAACGAGCCGCGGATCTTCGAGAGCAAGAAGATCGACTGGGAGCACCCGCGGGGCACCCAGGTGACGCTCGAGATCGAGGGCCGCTACCAGAAGGGCCGGGCCTCGGTGGACGAGTACCTGGAGCAGGTGGCCATCGCCAACCCGCACGTGGACCTCGTCTACCAGACGCCGGACGGCGACACGCGGAAGTACCCGCGCACGATCCAGGAGCTGCCGCCCCAGCCGAAGGAGATCAAGCCGCACCCGTACGGCATCGAGTTCGGCGTGCTGCTGCGGATGCTGCAGGACACCGCGAGCCACTCGCTCGCCGGGTTCCTCGCCGGCGACTTCAGCCGGGTCTCCCCGGCGCTGGCCCAGGAGATCTGCAAGACGGCCCGGCTCTCGCCCGACACGCGGCCGCGCAACGTCCACGGCGAGGACGCGGAGGCGCTCTACAAGGCCATCCAGGCCACGAAGATCATGGCGCCGCCGTCCAGCTGCATCTCGCCCATCGGCGAGAAGGCGATCCTCCACGGCCTGTACAAGCAGATCAAGGGCGAGTTCTACACCGCGGTGACGCGGCCGCCGTCGGTGTACCGGGGCAACCCGTTCGTCATCGAGGCCGGGCTGGCCTACGGCAAGGGGCCGGATCAGGCGGCGGCCGCGCCGGAGGCGCCCGCCGTCCCGCTGGCCGAGGGCGAGCAGCGCGAGGACGACGACGAGCTGGCGCGCGTCATCCGCTACGCCAACCGCGTGCCGCTGCTCTACCAGCAGTCGGCGTGCGCCACGTTCAAGGCCGTGCTGGAGACCGCCTGGCGCAACTACGGCATCACGCAGTCCCGGGGCGCGCTGCCGGCCGGGCCCATGGTGGTCTTCGTCCACATGGCCTCGGTCTGGGTGCCGTTCACGAGCGAGTCCAAGGAAGCCATCGCCGACTACGACGAGATCCGCAAGGAGATCAAGCTCGCCCTCCAGGAGTGCGGCCGCCGGCTCGGCGTATTCTTGAGGAAGCGGGAACGGGCCAAGAGCGAGTTCCGCCGGCGCAACATCTTCGAGCTGTACATCGAGGAGGTCGTGGAGGCCTGCGCCCGCCTGAAGGGCGGCAAGCTGGCGAAGGAGAAGCTCAGGACCCAGCTCCAGCGGATCGCCGCCCGGCGGACCGGCGGGACCCGGACCGACGAGATCCTCGGCCGCGACGGCGGCGGCCCGGAAGGCCTGCCGCACTCGATCATCGTCACGCCGGAAGGGGCCGAAGGGGAGGCGCCGGTCCTGGGGGAGGAGGTGGAGCCGGGCGCGGTCGCGCCGGTCGAGGAGCTCCAGCCCGAGCCGGACACGCCGGCGCCCACGCGGCGGAAGGGAAAGGCCCGGGCGGCCCGGCTCGCGAAGGGAGCCGGGGCCAAGAGCACGGCGGCGAAGAGCAAGGCCGCGGAAACGAGCAAGGCGGTAGCAGCGAAGGGCAAGACCACGGCGGCCAGGGGCAGGGCCGCGGCCGCGAAGGGCAAGACCGCGAAGGGCAAGACCGCCAAGCGCAGGAAGCGATAGAA
>JAICGY010000436.1 GCA_025922915.1 Candidatus Methylomirabilota bacterium
AGTACCAGCGGCTGCCGGTCATCCAGATCGCCGAGCTCGGGGGCGTGCATGCGGTGTCGCTGGTCCTCGTCGCGGTGAACTGCGCCCTCGCCGGGGGGCTGACGCTGCGGTGGCGAGGGGCGGTGGCCGGGGCCGCGGCCGTCGGCGCGGTCCTCGCGGCGACGGTCGGGTTCGGTGCCTGGCGCCTGGCCCAGCCGCTGCCCGAGCCGGGACCGACCATCGCCATCGTGCAGCCCTCCATCGAGCAGCCGCTCAAGTTCGAGCCGGCCCACGCCGAGGAGACGCTGGCGATCCACCTGGCCCTGACCCGTCGCACCGCCGAGGAGCGGCCGGATCTGGTGGTCTGGCCCGAGACGGCCGTGCCCACCGTCCTGCGCCGGGACCGGGGGCTCGTGGCGACTCTCGCCGGACTGGCCGGCGAGATCGGCGCGCCGCTCGTCGTCGGGTCGATCGACGTCGAGGGCCAGGCGATCCGGAACGCGGCGTTCCTCGTGACCCGGGACGGCCTCGCCGGCCGCTATGATAAGATCCACCTCGTCCCGTTCGGTGAGTTCGTCCCGCTGTCGGAAGTGATCGGTTTCGTCAGGGGCTGGGCGGAGTTCATCGCCGATCTGGAGCCCGGCTCTCACGCCGCCGTGTTCCCGGGCCCGCCCGCGCCCTTCGGTGTGGTGATCTGCTACGAAGGCATCTTCCCCGATCTCTACCGGGAGTTCGTCCGGAACGGGGCTCGTGTGATGATCAACATGACCAACGACGCGTGGTTCGGACGGACGAGCGGGCCCGAGCAGCACCTGGGGATGTACCCGCTCCGGGCGGTGGAGCACCGGACGGCCGTCGTGCGGGCGGCGAACACGGGGGTCTCCGCGTTCATCGCCCCCACCGGCCAGATCGTGCGCCGGCACGGGCTGTTCAACCGCGGCGTCCTGGTCGATCGGGTGCCGCTGCGCGAGGGGGTCACGCTCTTCACGCGGCTGGGGGACTGGGTGGCGTGGAGTGCGATGGGCCTGGCGGCCGCCTCGCTCGGGGCGGCAGCGCGGGGGAGGGCGAGATGCTCGGCGAGCTGAAGCGAGAGGTGGGCGAGCAGAGCCGACGGGTGGACGAGCTCCGGGGGCACCTTTGACCTCGCCACCAGGGAGCAGCGGCTCGCGGCCCTCGACGCGGAGATGGCCGCGCCGACGTTCTGGGACGACAACCGCCGGGCGCAGGAGCTGATCCGCGAGCGCGCGGACCTCGCGCGCATCCTGACGCGGGTGGGTGAGCTGCACCGCCAGGCCTCGGATCTCGGCGTGCTGCTCGAGCTCGCCCAGGAGGCGGACGACGGCAGCCTCGACGCCGAGATCGCCGAGGGCGTCGCCCGGCTGCAGCGCGAGCTCGACGAGTTCGAGCTCAAGGTCATGCTGTCGGGCCCGCACGACGCCAAGGCGGCGATCCTCTCCATCCACCCTGGCGCGGGGGGCACGGAGTCCCAGGACTGGGCGCAGATGCTCATGCGGATGTACCTGCGCTGGTGCGAGCGCGCGGGGTTCAAGGCCGAGGTCGTCGACCTGCTGCCGGGCGAGGAGGCGGGCATCAAGAGTGCCACCATCGAGGTCACCGGCGAGTACGCCTACGGCTACCTCAAGGGGGAGGCGGGGGTCCACCGGCTGGTCCGGATCTCGCCGTTCGACGCCTCCAGCCGGCGCCAGACGTCCTTCGCGTCGGTCTCGATCGTGCCCGAGGTCGACGACGTGGAGGTGACGCTGCGGGACGACGAGCTCCGCGTCGACGTCTTCCGCTCGTCCGGGCCGGGCGGGCAGGGCGTCAACACCGCCGACTCCGCCGTCCGCGTCACGCACCTGCCCACCGGCATCGTCGTGCAGTGCCAGAACGAGCGCTCGCAGCTGCGCAACCGGGAGACGGCCCTGCGCATCCTCAAGGCCCGCCTGTACGAGATCGCGGAGAAGAAGCAGCGCGACGAGCTGTCCGAGCTGACCGGGCAGAAGAAGGAGATCGCCTTCGGCAGCCAGATCCGGTCCTACACGTTCCACCCCTACCAGCTCATCAAGGACCATCGGACGGGCGAGGAGGTGGGCAACGTCGAGGCGGTCATGGACGGCGACCTCGACCCGTTCGTGAAGGCCTACCTGCTGTGGCTGCGAGGGTCGGGGGGCGCGCGGTGAGCGAGGGCAGCGGCGGCGACCTGATCCGGCAGCGGCTCGAGAAGCTGGAGGCGCTGCGGCGGCGCGGCATCGACCCGTTCGGGGGGCGCTTCCCCGTCACCCACGCGGCGCGCGACCTGCACGAGCGGCTCGGCGGCGCCACCGCCGAGGAGCTCGAGGGGGCGGAGCCGGTGAGCCTGGCCGGCCGGATCGTCGCCCTGCGCCACCACGGCCGGACGTGCTTCGCGCACCTGCTGGACCGCACGGGCCGCATCCAGCTCTACGCGCGGGCCGACCGCCTCGGCGACGACTACGGCCTCTTCACCGAGCTCGACCTGGGCGACTTCGTGGGCGTGACGGGCGAGGTCTTCCGCACGCGGACGGGCGAGCTGACGGTCGCCGTGAAGTCCTTCACGTTCCTGGCGAAGTCGCTCCGGCCGCTGCCCGAGAAGTGGCACGGGCTCAAGGACGTCGAGACCCGGTACCGCCAGCGCTACGTGGACCTCGTCGTCAACGAGGACACGCGGCGGGTGTTCCAGCTGCGCTCGCGGCTCGTCCAGGAGCTGCGGCGGTTCTTCGACGCGCGCGGGTTCGTCGAGGTCGAGACGCCGATGATGCAGCCGATCCCCGGTGGCGCGATCGCCCGGCCGTTCCGCACGCACCACAACGCCCTCGACATGGACCTCTACCTCCGCATCGCGCCAGAGCTCTACCTGAAGCGGCTCGTGGTGGGAGGCTACGAGCGCGTGTTCGAGATCAACCGCAATTTC
>JAICGY010000437.1 GCA_025922915.1 Candidatus Methylomirabilota bacterium
CCGAGGGTGATCGGGTGCATGACCGAGACAGTAGGCGAGCCGTGCCGCGCCCGTCAACGAGGGACGCGCGGTATCATCGTGGCGGCCCGATCCGCGCGAGGAAGGAGCCCGTGATGGCGAAGGTTGCGCCCGAGATCCGCATCGAGCCGAACCCGCGGCGGGTGGTGGTGACCGTCCACGGCCGCATGATCGCCGACACGCGCCGGGCCCTCGCCCTCGGTGTGCCGGGGATGCCCGCCGACCTGTACATCCCGCGAGAGGACGTCGACATGACCGCGCTCCGCCGCACCACCCACCGGACGCACTGCCCGTACAAGGGCGATGCCGCGTACTACACGATCGAGGTGGCCGGCCGCGTGGCCGAGAACGCCGTGTGGACCTACGAGACGCCCCGCCCCGGGGTCGCGGCCATCAGGGACCACCTGGCGTTCTACCGCGACCGGGTCGACGCCATCGAGGAGCGCGACTGACCGGTGAGGCGCCGGGTCATCCTGATCAGCATCGACGGCTTCGCCGCGTTCTACTGGCGCGACCCGGCCGCGCGTCTGCCGACCCTCCGCGCGCTGGCCGAGCGGGGTACGGTGGCCGAGCGCATGGAGGCGGTGTTCCCGACCACGACGTGGCCGACCCACGTCAGCCTGGTCACCGGCGTCAGCCCGCGGGTGCACGGCGTGGTGGCCAACCACGTCCTGAACCGCCGCACGCGGGTTCCCGAGGATCTCACCGGCGACCCGATCCACGACGCGCCGGCGCTCCTGCGCGCGCCGACCGTCTACGACCTCGCCCACGGCAAGGGGCTGCGCACGGCGGCGATCGACTGGCCGGCCACCCGCAACGCGACCACGCTCGACTTCAACCTGCCGTTCTTCAAGGACCAGCGCGTGTTCGAGACGCAGACCGCGCCCGGGGTGTGGGCGGAGCTCACGCGGCTGGGCTACCCGATGCACCGGCAGGGGGAATGGGCCCAGCTGCCCCGGCGCCTCCACAAGGACGACATGGTCGGGCGCGTGGCGGCCGACGTGGTGCACCGGCACCGCCCGGACGTGCTGCTCGTGCACTTCCTGTGCGTCGACAGCCTCCAGCACCTCCACGGCCCGCGGTCGCCCGAGGCGTACTGGGCGCTGGAGTACGTCGACGGGCTCATCGGGCGCTTCCTCGCCGCGCTCCCGGCGGACGTGCCGGAGACGACGGCCGTGTTCGTCGTCTCCGACCACGGCTTCCTGCCTTCCGCGCGCGAGATCCGTCCCAACGTGCGGCTCCGCCGTCTCGGCGCGCTCCGGTCCGGTGCCGACGGCGCGCTGGCCGGCGAGGCGCGGTTCGTCATGAACCACGGCGCCGGCGCCCTCTATCGCCTGGACGGTGACCTCGGCGCGGTTCACGCGCTCGCGCGCGAGATCGCCGCGATGGACGGGGTGAGCGGGATGTGGACGGCCGACGAGTATCCGGCCCTGGGTCTCCCTGGGCCCGACCAGCACCCCCAGGTCGCGGACGTGATGTTCGAGGCGGCCCCCGGCTACGCGTTCGGCGACGACGCGACCGGCGAGGACGAGCACGGCCCACCGAAGTACCTCGGCACCCACGGGCAGCGCCCGACCCACCCGGACAACGCCGCCTTCTTCCTGGCCGCGGGCGCCGGGATCGCGCGGGGGGTCGCCCTCGGCGCGATCCGGAGCCGGGACGTCGCGCCGACGGTGGCCGCGACCCTCGACCTGCCCATGGAGGCGACGGAGGGCGTCGTGCTGGAGCGCGCGCTCGCCTGACGGGGCGAGGCGGGCGCTACGGGCAGACGTGTTGCAGGCGTCCTCGCACCGTGAGCGGCCCCGTCGACGTCCTGATCCCGACCTGCCGGCGCCCGGCGGCGCTCGCGGTCACGCTCACGAGCCTGGCCGGGCAGACCCAGCGCGGCCTGCGCATCGTCGTGTCCGACCAGACGGAGGACGAGCCCGCGCTGGCGGCGCCCGAGGTGCGGGCCGTCGTCCGGGTGCTGGACGCGCTCGGCCACCGGGTCGAGCTCCACCGCCATCTGCCGCGACGCGGGGACGCCGAGCACCGGCAGTTCCTGCTCGCGCAGGTCAGACGCCCCTACTGCCTCTTCGTCGACGACGACGTCATCCTGGAGCCCGACCTCGTGGCGCGCCTGCTGGGCGTCATCCGGGAGCACGGCTGCGGCTTCGTGGGCTCGGCGGTGATCGGGCTGAGCTTCCGTGACGACGTCCGGCCCGAGGAGCAGGCGATCGATCTCTGGCCCGGGCGGGTCGAGCCGGAGACCGTGCGTCCGGGCACGGCCGCCTGGGAGCGCCATCGGCTGCACAATGCGGCGAACCTCTATCACGTCCAGCGGGCGCTCGGGATGACGCGGGCGCGCCAGCGCGTCTATCGCGTCGCCTGGGTGGGGGGCTGCGTGCTCTACGACGCGGTGGCGCTGCGGGCGGCGGGCGGCTTCGACTTCTGGGGCGACCTGCCGCCGGGCCATGGCGGCGAGGACGTGCTGGCGCAGCAGCGGGTGATGGCGCGGGCCGGCGGGTGCGGGCTGATCCCGTCGGGCGTCTATCGCCAGGAGCTGCCCACGACGGTGGCGGACCGCGCCGTCGACGCGCCCGGGGCCTTCCCGGGGCGATGACCGGCGGCCGGCGCCCGGGCGAGGCCCCCGCCGCCGTGCCGTGGCCGCTTCCGCGCCGCTCACAGGCTACGGCGAGCCGGAGACGGCCTCCCCCTCCGCGGACGACTCGTCGGTCGGCGACATCACCCCGACGACGCCGAGGACCTCGCCCCCCTCGCTCCTCACCGGCACCACGCGGAGCACCGCGCGGCGCTCGTGGCCGTCCGCGCTCGTGTACGGGACACCGGGAAGCCGCTCGAGAGGGGCCCCCTCCAGCACCCGCGCGAACGC
>JAICGY010000438.1 GCA_025922915.1 Candidatus Methylomirabilota bacterium
GCCGCGGCGCGGCGGGCGGCGGGGGGCGCGGGGAGCGGAGGGGGCGTGCTCGGCCACGCTGCCCGACAAGGCGTTGCGCCTGTCAGCGGGCCACGAGTGCACGCGTTCCCGACACAAGGCCCAGAAGACACGGGCGCTCGCACGCCCCCACCGCTCCCGACGCCCCCCGCCGCCCGGTCACGCGCAAGCGGGTGCTCCTCCATTCATGCCAAAGCGACGTAGGTCGCGAGCATCAGACCAATGGCCAGGGCGGCGGCTCTTTGGAGAAGGCGGATGGCCTTGTGAATGTCCTTGGCCGTGGGGAGGGGGCCGGTACCGAGGCGGTAGGCGGTGGGTTTTTCGAGGGTGACGGTGAGGGCTCCGGCCATGGCGGCCATGGTGTGGCCGGCGTTGGGGCTCGCGGTGAGGCGGGCGTCGCGGCGCCACGCGGTCCAGGTCCGGCGCCCGAAGCCGGAGGCAGCGAGCAGGGCGAGCGCGGCGAGACGGGAGGGAAGAAGGTTGGCGGCATCGTCGAGTCGGGCCGAGACCTTGCCAAAGTACTCGAGGTCGCCCTCGCGGTAGCCGACCATCGTGTCCGCGGTGTTGAGGGCCCGGTAGGCGAAGGCGCCCGGGAGGCCGAGGACCAGCCAGAAGGCGACGGGAGCCACGAGGCTGTCGGTGAGGTTCTCGGCCACCGACTCGATCGCGCCGGAGGCGACGTGCCCCTCGTCGAGGGCCGCCGTGGGGCGGCTCACCAGGTGGACGCCGAGGCGCTCGCGGGCCAGGCCGAGGTCGCCGCCCTCGAGCGCATGCGCCACGTCCCGGGCTGCCCTGGCCAGCCCGCGGAGCGAGAGCGAGAGCTTGAGCGCCGCGCCCTCGACGGCAAGGCCGGCGGCACCGGCCGCGACGGCGAGCCCCTCCACCGCCCAGCCGGTGGCCGCCCCCACGGCCACCACGCCGAGCGCCAGCACGCCGCCCGAGACGAGCAGCGCCGCCGGTGGCCCGGAGCACAGCGTGCGCCGGGAGGCCGCGATGAGCCGCCCGAGCCACGCCACGGGGTGAAGGCGGCTCGGGGGATCCCCCGCCACCATGTCGATGGCGAGGGCGACGGCGAGGACGGCCACGGCGCTCAGCGGCGCGTCGCTCAGAGGGCGAGGCCGGCCAGCCGGGCGATGGCGGGCAGGTCCAGCGTCGCCGCCACGGCGTCGGCGAGGCGGTCGTAGCGCGTGGCGGGCGGCGCGGCGACGCCCCAGCCCGGCAGCGCTGCGCGTCCCGCGCGGGCGACCACGTGGCCGAGCAGCGCCCGGCGCAGGGCGGCGCTGGCCAGCATGCCGTGGAGGTAGGTGCCGAGCACGGCGCCATCCCGGCCGACGGCCCCCTCCGGCTCCTCGGCCGGGCACCCGCCGCGCTCCACGATCGAGAAGGGACGGCGGGCGCCGGGGTCGGCGATCGTCCGGCCAGCGTGGATCTCGAAGGCCTCGACCAGCGCGCCGCGCGCCGCGTCCAGGGGCCCGTCGGCGGTCAGCACGCGGGCGCGGACCGGCACCGTCGTCTTCGCCGCCGCGAAGCTCGTCACCACCGGCAGCAGGTCGAGCCCGGCCACGCTGCCCGGCGGCGCCTCGACGCCGTCCGGGTCGTGCACGGCACGCCCGAGCATCTGGTAGCCGCCGCAGACGCCGAGGACCACGCGTCCCGCCGCGAACGCGCGGTGGATCGCGCGATCCAGGCCCCGCTCGCGCAGCCAGTGCAGGTCGGCGATCGTGCTCTTGCTGCCGGGCAGGACGACGAGGTCGGCGCCCTCCACCGCCTCGGGGGCCGTCACGAACCGGACGGCGACCCCCGGCTCGGCGCCGAGCCAGTCGAAGTCGTCGAAGTTGGCGAGCCGCGGCAGGCGCACCACCGCGACCTCGACGTGGGCACGCGGCCCGCGGGCGCCGCGCCCGTCGAGATCGAGCGAGTCCTCGGCCGGCAGGCCGTGATCGGCGAGCCACGGCACCACGCCCAGGACGGGCACGCGCGTCAGGGCCTGCAGCTCGACGAGGCCGGGCCGGAGGATCGCGGCGTCGCCGCGGAAGCGGTTGACCACGAGGCCCGCGACGCGGGCGCGATCGGCCGGCGCCAGGAGGGCCAGGGTGCCGACGAGGGCGGCGAAGACGCCGCCGCGATCGATGTCGCCGACGAGCAGGACGGGCGCGTCGGTCAGCCGCGCCACCGGCATGTTGACGAGGTCGTCGTCGCGCAGGTTGATCTCCGCGGGGCTCCCCGCGCCCTCGATGACGAGGACGTCGTGCTCGCGGCGCAGCCGGTCGAGCGCGCCGGCGACCTCGTCGCGGAGACCCGGCACGAGCGCGCGGTACGCCGCCCAGCTGACACGCCCGCGCGCCCGGCCGCGCACCACGAGCTGCGAGCAGTCGTCACCCTCGGGCTTCAGGAGGATCGGGTTCATGTCGACCGTCGGCTCGATCCCGGCGGCCTCGGCCTGGCTCGCCTGGGCACGCCCCATCTCGCCGCCGTCCCGGGTGACGGCCGCGTTCAGGGACATGTTCTGGGCCTTGAACGGCGCCACCCGGTGGCCGGCTCTCGCGAGGATGCGGCAGAGCGCCGTGACGAGCAGGCTCTTGCCCACGCCGGAGCCGGTCCCCTGCACCATGAGGCACCGCGCGCGGCTCATGCGCCGTCGCCGCCCGGCGGCAGCGGCGCACCGCGCCGGATGCCGGTGGCCGTCAGGACGGCCGCGCGTACCGGGCGCGGAGACCCCGCCAGGCGGCCAGCCGCTCCCACGCCGGCTCGGTCCGCCGCGCGCCGTCGTCGTCCAGCCACGGGTTCGAAAAGAAGACCGTGATCATCTGCTCGCC
>JAICGY010000439.1 GCA_025922915.1 Candidatus Methylomirabilota bacterium
TCAGCCATCGACCGCGACGCTGACCAGCGCGATGCCCGCCGCGTCGGCGCCCGCCACCACGGTCTCCCGGTCGACGATCAGCACGCGCCCGGCCTCGATGGCCACGGTCACCGCGCCGCCCTCCGCGGCGGCGGTGATCGTGTCCGGGCCGATGGCCGGGGTGTCGAAGCGGAAGTCGTGAGCGCGCGCCGCCACCTTCACCACGGTGGCCCCCGGCCCCACGAGGGCCGTCCCGCGCCGGATCGCCTCCGTGGTCCCCTCGACGGCCTCCACGGCGCCCACGACCCCGCGGCGAACCACCACCGTCTGCCCGACGCTCGCGTCGGCGGCCAGCCGCGCGACGGCCAGCCCGCGCCGGACCTCCGCCCACGCCGCCTCGTCCGGCGCCCGCGCCGACCAGCACCGCGCGCCGCCGAGCCAGTCGCCCAGGAGCGGTCGCTGGTCGAGCAGCTCGATGCCCAGACCCTCGAGCGTCTCCACGATGACCCGGGTGATGTCGGCGTCGACCAAAGCGCCGGCGCGCGCGGCGAGCCGGGCGTGGTCCGCATCGGGCTCGGTGACGCCGAGGAGATCCCGCATCCAGAACTTGCCGGCGAAGGCCACCGCGGTGACCTTCTCCTCGGCGAGGGCGGCGAGGATCGGGCCGATCGCCTCGATGCGGCTCGTCACGACCCGGTCGGCCTCGATCCCGTCCGCGCCGGGGAACGCGAAGGCGACGACGCGCCACCCCTGGCGACGCGCCTCCGCCGCCATCCGCGCCGGCAGCACGCCGGCGCCGCACATCAGTCCGAGGGAGCGCTCCATACCGTCGGCCTGCTCCCGGCTAGAACTGCGATTCCGTCCACTCCACCTCGGGCACGCCGTCCCGGATCATCCGCTCGATCTCGAGCGCCATCGCGAGCGAGCGCAGGTCGTCCTGGCGCGCCAGCGGGACGCGCTCGCCGGTCTCCCGGCGGCGGTGCGCCGCGACGAGGTGCTGGATCTCCAGCTTGAGGGGATTGTCGCGGTACACCTTCAGGTGCTCGACGAACGACGCCCGGCGGTACCGGATCGACTGGCGGTCGGCCGTGTACTCCTGCGCGGCCCGCCGGTAGACGTGGATGTCCTGCTCCGTGTAGTCGAGCAGGATGTAGGCGTCGGGCTGGGTGATGGCGAGCGTCCGGACCTTCTCCTCGGTCGCCCGGCTGGCGGTGATCGTCGCGATCGCCCCGGACGCGAAGCGGATCTGCACGGTCGCCACGTCGGCGGCGGCGGAGTGGACGCACGCGCCCTGGGCGGCCAGTCGCACGGGCGGCCCGCCGACGAGGGCCAGGACGATGTCGATGTCGTGGATCATCAGATCCATCACGACCGTGTCGTTCTGGACGCGGGGCGCGAAGGGCCCCAGGCGCCGGGACTCCACCAGGATCGGGGCGCGGACGAGCTGGCGCAGCTCGTCCACGGCGCCGTTGAACCGCTCCACGTGGCCCACGTGCAGGACGGCGCCCGTCCGCTCGGCCACCGCGAAGAGCTCCCGCGCCTCCTCGAGGGTCGGCGTCATCGGCTTCTCGACCAGGACGCTGACGCCGGCCTCGAGCAGCTCGCGGGCGACCTTGTAGTGCTGCTCGGTGGGCACGGCGACGCTGGCGATGTCGACGCGCCCGATCAGCTCGCGATAGTCGGCGAAGGCCCGCGTCTCGTAGCGCCGGGCGATCTCGGCCCCCCGCGCGCCGTCGACGTCGACCACGCCGACCAGATCGACATCCGGCAGCTCGCCGTACACGAGGACGTGATACCGCCCCATGTGTCCGGCCCCCACCACCGCCGCCCGCACCCGCTTGCCGTTCCCCATCAGGACGTCACCCCCTCGTCGTCGTCGCCGGCCGTAGCGAGCGACGGCTCGTGCGCTTCCCTCGTGCCCCCGCAGATGCCGTGCCGGGTCGCGCCACCGATGAACTCCAGCAGGGCGGCGACGACCGGGCTCGCCGGGAGCTCTCCCCGCGCCCGCTCGACGGCCCGGCGCGGGGCGAGGCCGCTGCGGTACAGGATGCGGTGCGCCTCCTGGAGGATGCGGCGATCCCCGGGCCCGATCCCGGCCCGGCGTAGCCCCACCACGTTCACGCCCCTCACCGTCGCCGGCTGTCCGTCCACGATCATGAACGGCGGCACGTCGGCGTTGACCTTCGCCATGCCGCCCACGTACGCGAGGGTGCCGATGCGCGTGAACGGCACCATGCCGGAGAGCCCGCTGATCGTGGCCCGGTCGCCGATCTCGCAGTGCCCGCTGATGCCGGCCCCGTTGATGACGATCACGCCGTCGCCGAGACGACAGTCGTGGGCGACGTGGGCGAGCGCCATGACGAGACAGTCGCGCCCGATCTCGGTCCACCCGCCCGGCGTGGTGGCGCGGTGGACGGTGACGTACTCGCGGAGCACCGTCCTCGGGCCCACGCGCACGCCCGAGACGGTGTCCAGGGAGAACTTCAGATCCTGGGGGGCCCCGCCGAGCACCGCGCCGTGACCAACGCGGACGCCGTCGCCCAGGCTCACGCGCCCCTCGAGCACCGCGTGGTGCCCGATCTCGACGTCGGTCCCCACCTCGACCTCGGGGCCGACAACGGTGTAGGCGCCGATCCGCACCCGCGCTCCGAGGCGGGCGCACGCGTCGACGATCGCGGTGGGATGGATCGCGTCCGTCACGCCCGTCGTCCTGCCCGAGGGCGTCGCTGGGCTCGCCGGCGAGACGGGCCAGCCGCTGCTCGAGCGCACGGACGCGCTGCAGCAGCTCGGGAAGACGACTCTCGGCGGCCATGATCCGCTTGGCCTGCATGACGGGCCGGGCGGGCGTGCCGA
>JAICGY010000440.1 GCA_025922915.1 Candidatus Methylomirabilota bacterium
GACCTCAAGCAGCTGATCCACGACCTGAAGAACGCCAACAACGAGGCGCGGGTCCACGTCAAGCTGGTCTCCGAGGTCGGGGTCGGCACGGTCGCCGCCGGTGTGAGCAAGGCGCACGCCGACGTCGTCCTGATCTCCGGGCACGACGGGGGCACGGGCGCCTCGCCCCTCACCTCGATCAAGCACGGGGGCGTGCCGTGGGAGCTCGGGCTCGCCGAGACCCAGCAGGTCCTCGTGCTGAACAAGCTGCGCGACCGGATCGTGGTCCAGGTCGACGGCCAGATGAAGACGGGGCGCGACGTCGTCATCGCCGCCCTGCTCGGGGCCGAGGAGTTCGGCTTCTCGACGGCGCCGCTGGTGGTCATGGGCTGCATCATGATGCGGGTCTGCCACCTCAACACCTGTCCGGTCGGCATCGCCACCCAGGATCCCGAGCTGCGCAAGCGGTTCGCCGGCAAGCCGGAGTTCGTCGAGCGCTTCTTCCGGTTCGTGGCCGAGGACGTCCGCGAGCACATGGCCGCGCTCGGCTTCCGGACCATGGACGAGATGATCGGGCGCGTGGACCGCCTCGACGTCCGGGCCGCCGTCGACCACTGGAAGGCCCGCGGGCTGGACTTCTCGACGATCCTCCACCAGCCCGACGTCGGGCCCCAGGTGGCGCGCCGGTGCGTCACGACACAGGACCACGGGCTCGAGCGGTCGCTCGACCAGACGACCCTCATCCCGGCCTGCCGGGAGGCCGTCGAGCACGGCAAGCCCGTGGCGCTCCGGCTGCCCATCCGCAACGTGCACCGGACGGTGGGCACGACGCTCGGCTACGAGGTGACGCGCCGCTGGGGCGCCGAGGGGCTGCCCGACTCCACCGTGCGGGTGCACTTCACCGGCTCGGCCGGGCAGTCGTTCGGCGCGTTCCTGCCGCGCGGCATCGCCTTCACGCTGGAGGGGGACGCCAACGACTACTGGGGCAAGGGCCTCTCGGGCGGCCGGCTCGTCGTGTTCCCGCCGCGCGAGGCGACGTTCGTGCCGGAGGAGAACATCGTCATCGGCAACGTGGCGCTCTACGGGGCGACCGGCGGCGAGGCGTTCGTGCGCGGCGTGGCCGGCGAGCGGTTCGCCGTCCGCAACAGCGGGGCCCACGCGGTGGTCGAGGGGGTGGGCGACCACGGCTGCGAGTACATGACGGGCGGCCGCGTGGTGGTCCTCGGGCGCACCGGCCGGAACTTCGCGGCCGGCATGTCGGGCGGCGTCGCGTTCGTGCTCGACGTCGACGGGGACTTCAAGCGCCGGTGCAACCTCGGGATGGTCGACCTGGAGCCGCTCGACCAGGCGGAGGACATCGCGCTCGTCCGCGACCTGATCGAGCGCCACGTGGCCCACACGGGCTCGACGTACGCGCGGCGGATGCTGGCCGGGTGGATCGACGTGCGGCCGCGGTTCGTGAAGGTCATGCCGCGGGACTACCGCCGGGTGCTCGACGCCTACGCCCGCGCGCGGGCGGAGGGGCGCGAGCCGACCTTCGCCGAGCTCGTGGGCCAGACGAGCGGGTAGCGACGTGGGAAAGATCACCGGGTTCCTCGAGATCCAGCGGACGAAGTGGCCCACGCGCCCGGTCGCCGAGCGGATCCGCGACTGGAAGGAGGTCTACCTCCCCTACCCGGTGGACGATCTCAAGCAGCAGGCGGCGCGGTGCATGGACTGCGGCATCCCCTTCTGCCATCAGGGCTGCCCGCTCGGCAACATCGTCCCGGACTGGAACGACCTCGTGTACCGCGACCGCTGGCGGGACGCCATCGACCGGCTGCACGCGACGAACAACTTCCCGGAGTTCACCGGCCGCCTGTGCCCGGCACCGTGCGAGGGCGCGTGCGTGCTCGGGATCAACGACGACCCGGTGAGCATCAAGGCGGTCGAGGTCTCGATCATCGAGCACGCCTTCGAGGCCGGCTGGGTGGTCGCCGAGCCGGCGCGGGCGCGCACCGGGCGGACGGTGGCCGTGGTCGGGTCGGGACCGGCGGGGCTGGCCTGCGCGCAGCAGCTGGCGCGCGCCGGCCACGCGGTGACCGTGCTGGAGCGCGCGGACCGCGTGGGCGGGCTCCTGCGCTACGGCATCCCCGAGTTCAAGATGGAGAAGCGGTTCCTCGATCGCCGGCTGGCGCTCATGGAGAAGGAAGGCGTGGTCTTCCGCACCAACGCGGACGTCGGCCGGAGCCCGACGGCGGCCGCCCTGCGCGAGGAGTTCGACGCCGTGGTGCTCGCCTGCGGGGCCGGGGCGCCGCGCGACCTGCCCATCCCCGGGCGCGAGCTGGCCGGGGTGCACTTCGCGATGGACTACCTGGTGCTGCAGAACCGGCGCTGCGAGGGCGACCCGATCGCCGACGACCGGTTCATCAGCGCCGCCGGCCGGCGCGTCGTGATCATCGGCGGCGGCGACACCGGGGCCGACTGCCTGGGGACCGTCCACCGGCAGGGCGCCCGCGCGGTGCACCAGCTCGAGCTGCTGCCGCGCCCGCCCGAGACGCGCGCCGCCGACAATCCCTGGCCGCAGTGGCCGAACGTCTTCCGCACCTCCGCGGCCCACGAGGAGGGCGGCGAGCGCCGGTACTCCGTCTCCACGCGCCGCTTCCTCGGGGAGGCGGCCGGCCGCGTGCGGGCGCTGGAGGGGGTCGAGGTCCGCGTCGTGCGCGAGGTCGGGCGGCTCGAGTTCCGTCCCGTCCCCGGCACCGAGTTCACGCTCGAGACGGATCTCGTGCTGCTCGCCATGGGGTTCCTCGGCCCCGAGCGTCCGGGCCCGATCGAGGAGCTCGGGCTCCGGCTC
>JAICGY010000441.1 GCA_025922915.1 Candidatus Methylomirabilota bacterium
ACGCGTCCGTGCCGCCCGACGCCCAGTCCGACGCCGTCCCGATGCGCGCGGACGCTGTGGCCGGGTGCAGGAACAGGAACTGTGAGTTCGAGAGGGTGCCCGTCCACGAGATGCCCGTGCCCGAGGTGACATCCACGATCGACACCGACGTCGCGGCGCCACGGAAGCGCAGGACCGCGTCACTCACCGGTGCCGTGCCCGCGCCCAGAGCGGCCAGGGTCACGACCTCGCCCGTGGTGACGACCTCGGGCGTGGAGTCCGCCGACGCTGACCGGAGGAACACGCCCGGGACCGCGAGCTGCACGCTGATGTCCGCGAGCGTGTCCGCGATGAACTGCCCCGGGCTGGCCGTCACGAACTCGACCGGGGCCGACGTCGTGATGCCCCCAGACGTCCGGCCCAGGACCAGGCCCGGCGCCGTCAGCAGCGCCTGCAGCTCGTTGTACGCCGCCTCGAGCGACGACATGACGCCCTTGCAGCGCATCTCCAGGGAGACGACCGGCTCCTCGAACACGGGAGGCCGCGGGGTGCGGACGACGCCGTGACGCCCGGGGATGGTCAGCACGGATCGCCGCACCGCCACCGCCGGCCGCCACAACGAACCCGCCTGGATGAGCCACCGGCGGGTGTCGATCCCCGCCAGCGTCCACGTGATGTCAGCGCTCATCCCACGACCTCCTCGGCCGCATGCTGCAGCGCCTTGTTGATGCCCTTCTGATACGGGATCGCCTGCGGGTAGTTCTGCGTCACGTAGACGTTCACCACCTTCTGCGGGCCCGCCGTCATGGACGACGTCCGCTGCGCGTTGACCACGTACCCGGACTGCCGCGGCAGGACCAGCTCCGGGCCCTGCTCGCCCACCAGGTACGGGGATCCGGCCGAGATTGGGCCACCCGAAGCGCGCGCGCTGATGCCCAGCGACTTCGCCATCACGGCACCGATCCACTCGGCCCACTTGCCGATCCGCGCCTCGATCGCCGCCGCCTGAGCCTCCGCGAGCTCCTTCGCACGAGCCGCCGACGAGAGGTTGCCGCCCGTCGCCTCCGCGCCCGCGCGATCCCCGTACCGGTTGATCTCCGACATCGAGGACTGCAGCGCCTTCATGTCCGCCGGAGACAGGGTCAGCAGCGCGTCAGCCATCGCCACGCCGCCCTCGACGCCCTTCGATGCGACCTCCTGCAGGATCGCCGTGCCGTAGCCCGCCTTCCGCAACGCCTGGAGCCGCAGGACGAGGGTCTTCGCCTTCGCCTCGTACGCCTTCGCCGCCGACAGCAGCTGGGACCCCGTCGCCGTGCGCTCAGCGCCCGACCACGGGTCCGTGCCACCAGTGACGCCGCCCAGGGAGAAGCCGCCGCTGATCGACGACGAGACGCCGTCCGCGATGCCCTTCCACTTCTCGAAGTTCGCCGTCGTGTCCGCGACCTTCTTGTCCAGGCGTTCGGCCTGCTTGTACAGGACCGTCAGCGCGCCCTCCGCCTTGCTGGCGCTTCCGGCCAGGCGCGACGAACCGCGCCGCGACAGGTCACCCGAGGCGGCGATGTCCCGCATCTGGTCCGTGGCGCTCTGCGCGCCCGACAGGCCGCCCGTGACCTGGTCGCGGATGTTCCCACGACGCAGGTCTGTGCGCAGGCTCGCGGCCTCCTCGCGCACCCGCTCGTACCGTTCGCGCGCCGCCTCGGCCGCTTCCTGCGCGGCACTCCAGCGGTCCTGGTTGCGTTCGCTGCGCACACGGCGGAACGAGCGGCGGGCCGCCTCGAGAGCACGCTGGGTGCGCAGCACGTCGCTGCGTGCCGCCTGAACCGCACCGCCGCTGGCGAGCCCGGGAAGTTCGGAGAGCGCCTCGCGTGGGATGGCCCGCGCGTTGAGCGCGCCCATGATGCCGTCGCCGTAGTAGTCCGCCGCCGGCTGGCTGACGACCCACTCGCGACTGCGCACCCGGACCTTGGGCATGCCCGAGCCGTCGACGCCGAGCAGGTTGTCGGTCATGGGGTTGCCCGGCGGAGTGCCAGGCAGGCGACCGCCGGTCGGGAAACCGGGCAGGCGGCCACCGGTGGCGTATCCGCCGTGGTTCCGCCCCTCGTTGCGGACGGTGTTCAAGACGATGCTGACGGTCTTGCTGTTGACCCCTGCGAGTGCCCGGCGAACCTGGTCAATCTCGGACAGCGCACTGCCCGTGTTGACGTCCACCTTGGACGAGACATTCCGCGGGATCAGGCCGAGCTCGTTGGCCAGGTTCCGGGCCTCGCTCTTGCTCGCACCCATCGCCTGAGCGGTCGCGATGAACCGGTCACGCGTGGTCGACATCGCGCCCTGGATGCTCTTCTGGGAGTCACCGTTGGCGCGCATCGAGTCGACGACATCCCAGCCCGAGGATGCGATGTCGTCCAGAGCGGACCGGTTCGACCTGCCCTTCTCCGTCGTGACGTCGAGCGTCTTCCCGTTGTCCTTGATCGCCTCGCGCGCGTCGTCGTAGGCAGCCTCCGCCCGGTTCTGCGCATCACGCAGCGAGAGCACCGCGCCGGACGCATCGAGGAGAGCCTGCCAGTTCTCCTCGATCGCCTCGGTGTTGTCCGCAAGGGCGCCAGTCGCGTCCTCGGTGGCGCCTGCCAGTTCGTCGGTCGCGTCAGCGCCGGCACCCTTCGCGCGCGCGTCGAGCTCGGACACCTCCTTTGAGCGGGTGTACTCCTCGCTCAGGGTGCCAAGTTCCGACTTGAGGTTCTTGGCCTCGGTCTGCTGGCCGAGCGCCTTGCCGATCCACTCGCCGGTGATGTCGTTGTGCGCAGCGATCTTCCCGTCGACGCGCTCGATCGCG